>JBILTA010000719.1:0-2973 GCA_044371785.1 Pirellulaceae bacterium
TCTCGTGTGACCTCTGCCATGCGAGGATGCTCATGGTGGAGCATCACATAATGCAAATTGGCGGTCACTGTGTAGCCGCTGGGTACGGCCCGCCGGCGATAAGCGACAATCCACCGGTCGATAAAGTCGAGACAGCCTTGCATGGTTACCGATGCGAACGGAACTCCCCAAACCGAGACAGTTTCCACATCTATTTTTTCGGCGGCTGGCGATATCGGCGCTTCACGAATTTCAGTCACCGCATTCTGCGGTACAATGGGAGCAACGTAAGACCAAGTTGAAGCGGAGTCGCTGGTAAACGGTGTTGGGTTCACGACAATTTAACTTTCGTGCACTGAAATCGGCTAGAAAGTCGCTGAATCAGGCCCCAACAATTTGGGCCCATACGAAAGCTCAGCGACAGACTCATTCAATGGATTCTTACCTTACAGCAGGTTGATGCGCAGGCAGCCTGACATCCGGCGCTGGAACGGATACAAAAGCAATTTTTGAAGTTTACGGTTTGTACCGTTTTTGACGATTAGTCTGGAGCATAATGATGTCACGTCAGGTGGTGGTGATTGCCGTCGAGGGACTCGGTACTCAACTCCTCTCCCCATACGGAAACAGCTGGGCTGGCACTACCTCCATAGGCCGATTGGCTACCGAGTCGATTGTGTTCGATAACTATTGGCTGAACGCGTTGAGACAAGCCGAAATTTATCGCCAATTGATCGCCCCATGTAACGGCAATGCATCCACGTTAGCGCATTGGTGTGAAGCACCCGAACTACGCGCTAAGTGGCTCACCGATGTTGCGCACCAACATACAGACGAACTGATCGCTCCTATTCAATGGCAACGACATGTTCCCAAACTTGATCGAGGCGAAGAGATCCTCGATTCATCCATTGGCCAGATTTTTGAACATGTTCTAAAATGGTTCTCGACAGCCAGCGAGGAAGCTCCAGAACTTTTGTGGTTGCATAGTGGTGGCCTCACACACTCTTGGGACTCACCAATGGAACTGCGTGAGTCCTTTTGCGAAGAAGATGACCCATCTCCTCCCGACGAAAAAGAACCACCTGAGTTCACCGTGAATGACACAGACGATCTTGATCGTGTGACCGGTTGGACTCAAGCGGCCGCTGCTCAACTGACTCTCTTGGATCAATGCATAGGTGCGGTCGATGTGGCTATCGAAGAGAGGGGCTGGCAAGAATCCTGCTTGCTCATCATTATGGGCGTGGGAGGTTACTCCTTTGGCGAACACAATTACGTCGGTTGGAAGGAGCGGCAACTATGGAGCGAAACCATTCAGGCTCCGTTGATCCTTCGGCCTGGTAAACAGGTCCCGATTACCTTGCATCGCCCAGAAATCTTTCAGCCCGATCAATTGCTACCTACTATTCGGGCTTGGCTCTCGGGCAAATTATTGACGGACGCCCTCAAAGAAGGCCAAACCCCCAACGGCTTCCTGGATGACAGCGGCCCACAACTACCCCAGTATTGGCCACCCCTTCGCTCCATCGCCATCGCCAAACATGACTCACAATGGCTCGTACGAACGCCGCAATGGCTTTTTCGACAAATGACGGAAGATGAACCTTGGCAAATCTACATGCAACCCGATGACCGCTGGTGCGTTAACGACATCGCCTCACGCGTTGCAGAGGTTCGCGAGGCTTGGACGTCCTACTGGCCACTACTACTTGAACATTGGCAAAAGCCCTTCAATACCCCTATCCCTCCGTTGCCCGACGAACTCGTACAACGAAATTACTAGATAGAGATCCTCTATGCTCCGTCTTTTCCCTAACGTAAACATCAAACCGTGTCGCGCAATTCGTGGCATGTCGGCTGTCCTTCTTCCCTTTACCGAAGATGGAAAAATTCGCTGGAATGAATTCGAAGCTCATTTGAATCGAACATTTCAGAACGGCTTGGTCCCCGCCGTAAACATGGACACAGGCTTCGGCAATCTACTCGACGATTCCTCAAAACGCGAAGTGTTACAACGAACCGTAACCATCGCGCAAGGACGTGACTTTGTCGCGGGAGTGTTTATCGGCGATCGAGCGGGGGACAAGTTAGACCTGACCGCCTATTTGATTCGCATAGAAGCTGTCCAAGAGTTTGGAGCCATCCCAATACTGTTTCCATCGTACGGTGTGGCCGCGAGTAGCGATCCAGAGTTGTTATCGTTCTTTGAACGCATTGCCCGACATGCACCACGTTTCTTGGGCTTTGAACTTGGCACAATGTTTGTCCCCTGCGGAAGAATTTTCTCGCTCAAGCTCTTTGAAGAACTGTTACATGTCCGGGAATGTATCGGTTTGAAGCACAGTTCATTGGATCGACAACAAGAGTGGGATCGTTTGGCCATTCGCGATCGAGTCCGCCCCGACTTTATGGTGCTTACCGGCAATGACTTAGCCATCGATATGGTGATGTATGGCAGCGATTATTTGCTCGGCCTGAGCACTTTCGCTCCCGATTGGTTTGCGCTCCGTGACCATTATTGGCAACATGGCGACCCAAGATTCATGACACTCAATGACCTACTGCAATACCTAGGACATTTTGCCTTTCGCCAACCGGTTCCCGCGTACAAACATTCGGCGGCTCAATTCTTGCAATTGCGAGGCTGGCTCTCGAGCGACTTGATCCACCCGCAAAGCCCACGTCGCCCCGACTCCGACCGGGAAATCTTGGCAAAACTCAAGGACCAAATCGAGGAGTTTTTGCACAATAGCCAGCCCAGGATGTAGTACATTAGCACATCTTGCACGCTAACCTACCATAATAGATAAGCACCATTTGGCTCCACCGCTTCACGCCAACCTGAGACTTTGATGACATTATCCGAAGAAAAAATACCTGTCGGGATGCGACGTTATTTGATCGATATTCATCCCAAACGCATGACCCACTTTTTCACCGATGTGTTGATCATCGGTGGGGGCTTGGCGGGACTGCGAGCCGCCAATGAAA
>JBILTA010000718.1:0-2973 GCA_044371785.1 Pirellulaceae bacterium
TCAACGTGGCTTGAATAATGTCCGCTTTTTGGTTTGCGGTGGCAGCGAATTCCTAAAGGACTATTTTACAAATGGTTCGATCCACCAATTGCACATTTACCATCCACAACCGTATCGCGAACCTGGCCAGGAACAGAAGAGATTACTAAGCCCTGAGTTTGTGGTGTTAGCACATCAGCGACTCGTTCAGGGTGGCGAGTTTTATTTTCAGACCGACAATCCAGCCTATTGGGGCTACTTTCAAAAGGCCCTTTCGCCGTTGTTTCAAATTGTCTCGACACCCGATAGCTGGAGCGAAGACCCCAAAGGGCGTACGAGGAGGGAGATTGTGGCCAAGTCGCAGGGACTTTCGATCTTTCGCGCGGTGGCTGTGAAAGTGGAAGCAGATGACTCGGTCTATGCGACCTATTTGAAAAACGCACCGTCTGCCGAGTTTGACGCGATGGACGCTCATCCTCAACGTCGCCCCAACCGTCCTGGAAGAAGAAATAGCCGCCGCTAACGACGTGACTCGGTTCCAGGCTCTGCCCTATCGATCCTACAACTTTTTTTGTATTGAAATCATCTTATCTACACACGAAAGATGGGGGGCCTGTCATCCGTAGCTGGAGCGCAGCGGTGGCTAGGGGGGACTGGGGAGGTCGCAATTTCCTGAATACGCTCAAAATATGTGTAGGACAAATAGGGCTCTGCCTGGGACCGCGATGCCTGGGGCTCTAGCCTCTAATCCCTCCGCTACCAACCTCCAGCGAAGTTGTTTTTTTGAATGGGGTTTGCGTTCCAGGACTGAAAGAACTCTGAGGCAGTGTTCTCAATGTGCTGTAGATAAGCCCCTTACTCAGCGAACGGAAAAGTTGCATCTACGGGTGCTGCCGCCAATTGTACTAAAAATGGCACTAATCGTTCGGCGACCAACTTGGCGAGCTGGCTACCCTTTTCGGGCGTGGCGGCGTGTGGATTACCCGAACCACTGTTGGTCGTGAGTAAGTGCCAAGGTCGGGTGAGGCTTACCCAACCTTTTTGTAGAGCTTCAAAGCGGAGCGGTTTCACAGCTCCCGAATCGGCCTGCAGCGTTCCATCGGAGTGGTAATGTACCAGTCCAGGAGCGAGGTGCATGATGAGAGACGTTTCCATTTCGCCGGCATGATCTTCGCGATGTTCGAAGAGTTCAGCTTGCCGGTCGCCGACCATGCGGAACCAATCGCAGAGGAAGAGTTTTACTTCTGTTTTATGGCAAATTTCTCGCAAAAATGGCTTAAAGTCGTTTCCGCCATGGCTGTTGAAAATCAGCATTTTGCGGATTCCGCTTTTCTCGATGGTGGCGACCAAGTCGGTGAGCACTGCGAAGAGTGTGGTGGGAGAAAGATTCATCGCCAGTGGGAATTCCTGCATATTGGTCTCGGTTCCATAAGGTATTGTCGGTAGCATGACGACCTTAGCGCCTTGGCTCCAGGCTTCAGCACAGATGCGTTCCGCCAAACCAGCAGCTTCGAAGGTGTCTGTGCCATAGGGAAGATGCAAATTGTGTGGCTCGGTGGCACCCATCGGTAGAACGGCGACCTGATAATCCAACTGTCGAACTTGTCCGTAACTTGCTTCTGCCAAGACCCAAGGACGTGGAGAAGTGGATGCATGAGAGTGAAAGGCGTCGGAGTTGCGAGACATTTTGGTTCCTAATCAAAAAAATGACTTTCATGATGATAGAGATCGCGAGATATTTTGAAATCGTGCCGATAAGAATGTTGGGTTTCTGCGCGCCAGTGCTACACTTAGTAAAGTAAGATATAGCGGTGAGGCAGTTAATCACGAACGGGTCAGTGGTTTCTTCTTGGCAAGACGTAAGGCGAAATGGGAAGTAGCCTACAAAATTGCGGCTTGCTTGTCCTGTGCAGGATATCAAATCGACGAATATGATCGCCCAGAGTGTGACAACGATGAAACGTCGTGTGGACTCGGCCATTCTTCGTAATCGCCAGCGAGTCGGTAAATACCGAATCGAGCGTCGATTAGCACAGGGCGGTTTCGCCTATGTGTACCAAGCGATGGATACCATTGAAGGTATCCGAGTCGCCCTGAAGATGCCGCATCAAAATCATGTTAGCCCAGTTATGCTGGACACATTTCAACGCGAGGCCCGTTTGGTCGCCCGCTTGGATCACCCGAACATTCTGCCGCTGAAAGATGCCAGTTTTATTGATGGTCGCTTCGTCATCGCTTCGCGTTTAGGCGAAAAGACACTAGCAGATCGTCTCAAGAAACGACTTTCGATCGAAACAGCCCTAGAGTTCGCTCAACAAATGATCGAAGCTGTGGCGTACGCCCACCGCATGAAAATCATTCATTGCGACATTAAGCCAGAGAACATGATCCTTTTGCCCGATGGACGGCTGCAACTGACCGATTTCGGTATCGCCAAAATCGCTCAACGCACGATCCATGGATCGGGGTCTGGAACCGTGGGCTACATGGCCCCAGAACAAGCGATGGGACGACCTTCTATGAAGTCCGACGTGTTTTCACTCGGACTTATCATGTGCAAAATGCTCACCGGTTACCTCCCCGAGTGGCCATTCGATTGGCCATTCCCAGGCTATCAAACCCTTAAACGTAAGGCCCATCCTGAATTGATCGAGTTACTGCGTAAGACGCTGGAAATTCGACCGAACCGTCGCTTTAAGGATGCCAATGAGCTGTTAGCCGCTTTCCGCCGAGTCAAAGGTAAAGCACTCCGTCATTCACGGGCTCGCCGTCGAGCCATCTGACACCAGCTTTAAATGACCCCAAAAGGTAACAAGCCAAGTTAGTTTCTTGCCCTAAACAGGCCAGAAACTCCCTTGGGCCTAGCAATAGAACAAGCGACAGCGCGATCTAGGTACCGAGCGTGCCCCTTCGTCTCTAGGAACCAATTATCTCTAGGGCCCAATTATCTCTAGGTCCCAATTACCTCTGGGCCCCTTCGTCTCAAGGGCGGGA
>JBILTA010000151.1:0-9599 GCA_044371785.1 Pirellulaceae bacterium
AAGCGATTCGCTTGGCGAACCAAGCCGATCTGTGGCGTGTCGCCATCGATCTTCCTACAGGACTAAATGCTGATACGGGCATAGCCTCTGAACCAACGTTTAGAGCACATTTGACCTTAACGATGGTGACTCAGAAGCTCGGCTTCAAAAATCCACAAGCGTCCGAGTTCTTAGGTGACGTTCGCGTGTTACCGATCGGAATCCCCGCATCGCAATTGCAAAGTTTACTTCTAGGCTAATCTTCGCTTTCCGCGGTGGGAGGCTCGTAATTGAACTCTTGCCAACTGACGGCTTGATCCATCGGCTCAATGCGAAGAACCAGTTCACCGTTCTGGAATAGACGAACTGTACCGGTCGACTGCGAAACCACGATCGCAATAGCCCGTGTTCGCTGTGTAATCGCAGCGCCGGCCCAATGCCGAGACCCAAGCCCTTTAGAGAGGGCCAAGTTTCCGTGGGTCACTTCAATAATTTGACGTGAGCGTTCAACGATACCATCTGGCGAAACGACAAAGGCCCCATCCATTTGGGCGATCTCTTTAATGTCTTCGCGAACTTTGGGATCGAACAGATTCCGTTGTCGGCGATTGTAACCTCGCAGAGGATCGAAGCCGCTATCTTGGCAATGTTGTAAGACGCGGCGTGTGTCTCCGACAACCAGGATCGTCCCAACCTTTTTACCTTCGCGACCTTCGCGACCAATTTGTACCGCCAAGTCGATCGCTACTTTAAGACAGCGTAAAGGAACGCTGCTTTCCAGACGTTGCAGATCACGTGCGGTTAGGCGACGCATTCTATCATCTAAACGAATAAGGCTGACCGAATCAATTGCCCCATGTTCGAATCCGCTATAGAGCGCCACGACATCGCAATTGTTCTTCAGGATTTCGTCGGCAACCGCTTCGAGCAGGGCATGCTGTAGCCGTTCCAGTAAGGGGGACTTTTCTTTGTTCAACGCGATCGGAACTAAACCAGCCTCTTTTGCCCCATCAAGATCTTTTTCCGCATCAGCCGCAACGATAATCTTGTCGATTTTGGGAGAGATCGCTTCTCGCAGTTTTTCCCAATCGGTACTTCCGTCCAGCAACACTAACAATGCATCTGCTTCGCACTGAACAGCCAGTCCACCAGCCATTTCTGCTAGGGCAGAGAATTGTTTCGTGAATTTTTGCTGCATGAGGATCGCTCGTCTATCGAAGCGGTAAACCGAAACTACTAATTCGCTCTATCTAGGTTTATCCGCGAAAATCGATTGAAACTCAAGCGGGGATAGGTGACTTCGGTCACAAATCGCTTGGAACAAACGGCCAGTTTTAGGCCGCTTTTGTGTTTAGCGACGCTGGTTTCGACTGGCGGAGATGGCGAGGTTCCGCCGCATCCCCATCGTCACACCAAAGAGGCGTTCCTGATACATCGCTAGTGCGTGTAGAGCATGACTGCGGGGACCGATTTTCCAATCGGTCTGCCGCTGTTCGACTAAGCAATAAGTCAGAAACTCGATGGATCGCAAAAGGCGGGGTGATTGCAATTCTTCATCGGGGAGAGTGTAAACAAGCCATTCGACAATATGGCCTGTCGTCTGCAGTTTTCGCTGCATATCCTGCTTATTTCCTCGGCCTTCGAACCATTCGGTACTGAAACTTCCGTCCGGGTTCTGCAATGTCCAAGCGTAATCAATAAAGTCCGCTAGAAAAACTTCAGCACGGGCATAATGTCCATCGATGGGTAGGCCTGCTGCTTTACGTTGCTTGAGAGCATAGCTCAAGCCCATCAAACGGTGGGTCCCACCACATGCGGAACCGATGATGGGTTGCGCAAGTTCCTCTTCGACTAAACGCTCGATACTCCATTGCTCGCCTTTATCATTGATCCAAGTCGCATCATTGACCAAATAATGGGACAGGGAAATGAGCTTAAAGGTCAGCTCGGTCTTAGCTTGGCAGGTTCGCATTTCGTAATCGATGAGATCTTCCAGCGTATAGCGTTTTCTACCCACTTGTAGAGGATAGTTTGCTGGCACACGTGACTGAGCCAAGATCGCTAGAAATTGGCCATCGTGTCCCTGCACACCCGCACCAACGGCAGGTTGGAAAGAACCGTTCTTCTGTGGAATGAAGATTCGCTGTCCGCGACAGGAACCATTGAAACACATCCAATTGATCGCGGAAACGGTGCGGCCATCAGCTCGCAATGTTGTTTCCGAACCAAACGGAAGTATGGCATGAAACACCGCCCAAGGACTTCGTTCGACATTCGATTCAGGTTTGAGCAAGTAGTAATTTAACGCCGTGTCAATGCGAGGACGCAGGCGTGCCGTTTGCGGAAGGACCTTGATGGGTTGCTTTGCAGCTGACTCGACGACCGGCTTGGCTCCGGAGCTTTCAGGTTTCGCAGCACTGGGAGTTTTGCCATTGGTTTTCGGGGAAGTAATAACCGGCGCGTTATCCGATTTGGAAGTATCATCACTGGAAACTTCTATCGAAGGATTCTCTTGCAGCAACTTGAGCAACTCACTCGTCTGAGGTTCGTTGGCGTCGTCGCTCGGTTTGGCATTATCTTCTGCAGAATCTGCCGCCGGTGACTTGGAGCTCATCTGAGCAGGTTGATCGTTATCTTCAGGATCAAAGCCTTTTTCAGGTTTTGATTTGGAAGTTGGCTGCTGCGTTACACCTGGCGGGAGAGGGGCTGGCTTTTCATCTTCATCACCGAAATGCAAGACGGCATCTTCAACCTCTGTTATCGCCTGCTGTCCTTTTGCCTCTTGGTTACCTTCATCTGCGTTGTTTTCAATGGAGCTGCTTTCACCGGAACGCGATGGCACAACAAGTTCCGCATCGCTCCAAGGCTTCTTGTCTTGGTCACTCGCGGGTGCATCAGGTTGTTTTTCCGCTGCAGTTGGTAACTTAGTCTGAATTGGTGGATTGGTAAGAGATGGTGGTGTGAGCCCTTTTTTGGGTGCATTACTTTTTCGCAACGGGTTGTCATGTTCGACCTGCCACTTTCCTTCGTCGCCGCTGGCAGCGGCACGCACGGCTGCATCGTCGTCGAGATCGGAATGAATTTTAACCGAATGTTCAGGGCCAGACGGAGTTTCCGAAAATCGATTGGGATGGCGGAACGGTGTCGCCCTAAATCGGAGATTGCGAGGATCGGTATAGGGACGAAGTGACGAAGATGCCAATCCTTCCTCTGACTGGACCACTTCTGTATCTTCTACTTCTGCATCAGCAGTCGGGGAGGATGAAGGTTGCGGTGAAGGGGGCATACCTACGTCAGGAGCCCAAGCTCGTACCGGAAATTCATCCGCGTAAATGGATGATAGGTCGATGGTGACTGGGCCGATGAGGCCTAACACAATGGGCGCCCAGCGCGGTAAGCAATAGTTGGTGCTTGACAGTGCCCCAACCCGCAGAGAGAAATTCTGAAATAACCTACTTCGAGAAAACACGCTTCGAACAAGAACAGCCCGAAGAAACGTACTCAAGTTGCTCGTATTATCGCAGCGCATTTTCTTCTCTATCAATGCTAGGTACTTTGTCGGCTCGGTTGATGAAAAGCGACTGCCAAGAATCGCGATTCAATCTCACGAGAGTATGGCAAGTTCTAACGAGTGAGCGTTGGTAGACCGAACCACGATTGATCCGCTACCTTAGGTTCCTCGGGAAAGCCTGGGCTATTGGCGAGAAAATTCTGCCATGCTTCAATGTCTCCACCAAAGTCCTCACCAGTGATTTGTTTCAGCGACTTAGCCGCCTGATACTGAATCGCTGGATCATTGTCTTCTAAGGCCATCTCAAAAGCTTCCTTGGCGACTCCGCCTGCCGTTTTTCCAAGAGCTTCTAAAGCAGCGATACGAACGCTTGGACTTTGATCGGAAACTGCAATTTGTGTCAGCATCTTTTTGGAAGCTTCGGACTTTCTTGACTGCCAAGCTTTGCAGGCAGTGATTCGGACCTTATCAACCTGATCTTCGGATGCTTTGGTTAGTCCTTCATCGGCAATTGGACCGTTAATCATTGCCAGACATTCGACACTTCGACGGCGAAGTTCGGGACTCGTTTCTGAGTCCATCATTTCAGTGAGCACATTAGCCCACTTCTCTTGTTCATCGGGTGCCATTGTGGGGATTTGCGATTTCAGCGTGTCAAATTCGGTCACACGCGTGGTGTAAGTTGCCCCATATTGCTCATCTTCTTGCCAAGCCCTTTGGGTCCAAGGCATGGCAGAATTGAGTGTATAGAATGGGCCATCCATGCAACCGGTGCAAAACGACACAGCACACGTTAGGAATACGACGTGGCCTTTGATGTTTGTCGTACGCCATCCAAGGTCCGCTTTTCGCTTTTCCCTTGGCTGCCATTTGCTTGCGGTTGTCATGCTAGCAATCCCTGCAATGATTCCAACTTGATTCCTGAAGAAATAGATCTTCAAAGGGTCTGGTATCAAAATAGCGTGAGCGTGCCTAGCCCGGATTATCTGCAAAGGGCCAGTTGGATGAGAACTCCACTAAACATAGCACCACAGGACCAGAAACAAAAAAACTCCGCAGCGGTGCTAGACACTGCGGAGTTATTGCAAGCAAATCTATTGTCTTAACAGGTTCTATCGGTTCAAGGTCACGCCGAAGGTAACACCTGACAAGAGCACGCTCTGATCGTTCAAGTTCGTATCACCGAAGCCTGGGTTGGCACCTCGCCAGATACCCCGAGCGAATTGAGTGAAGGACCACCCTGCTCGCAAGGAAACAGATCGGGTTACTTGGTAGGCGGCGTCGGCTCGGAAGTCGAAACCATACACAAACTCGTTATTGCTCTGAGCCAAGTTAAAGGCACCGGTTGTGTTGTCAATTTGAATCACGGCCGCATCGGTGGTTACGTCATCATACAGGGTACGATATTGGCGTAACTGATAGAACCGGTTCTGGAAATTCTCACCAGCGAAGGCACGGAACTCAGTAGAGAGCATCCAACGCTTGTGATACTTGAAGTAACGGAATCCCACCTGGCCCAACAACATCTGGTTATCAACTGTGTTTAAGTTGCTGATCAGTGTTTCTTGTTCCAATGTGGTTGGGTCGCCGTCACCGTCGCTGCGGAAGTAGTTATCATTCATTGAATAGTCTTTGAACTTCGCATATCGCAAGCCAACGAGAGGCTCAAGAATTCCACCGTAGCGATAAGGCTCAAGCCGCCAGGTCTTATTACCTTCGATACTGGTGTAATTTGCTACGTTCAAGCTGTCTTGAATGATGTAGACACGTTCGTTGTAGGTTCGATCGTTACGATCCCCACGAGGAAAGATCTCGTCTGCAGTTGGATCGTTCACACGATCGTCGTCTGCATTGAAGCGATTGATACGCTCTTGGTAAATGTTGTTGTAGACGTTGGGTCCATCAACATGCCAAGCGGTAAAGGACCAACCCGAATCTTGTTCGGTCATGAAACCGAAGTCGAAGCGGTTACCCCAAGTGAAGTCGCCGGTATCGCCGGTAGCTTCTGAATCGGAGCGTGAAACCCAAATGTTAGCGCGGTCATACGTGCCAAACCAGCCGTACGACGCACGTTTCTTTGGAGCTAATTCCTCGACATCCTGCAGTTCAATAGGAGCAAAGAACTGCCAATCGGGATCGAACTCCAATGGCTCAGCAAACGGATGGTACGTTTGCCCAAAGGTTACCTGACCTGAAATAAACAGGGCAGCTGCGAAAAAGAGACGCGAGAGTTTGCATAGCACCGACATAGTTCACTTCCACTCTAGCACAGGATTTGTTTGTCCGCACCGCCAGCGAGCGTTGGCATACGGTGCTCGCGCAAAAGTCCGGTCGTGCAGGTAATATCGGATCGTCCGCGAAATCAAGTTGAGTCGGTTTAGGTAAACCTTGTCGAAAAAATGCTCACACAAGGCCAATCCCGAACTAAATGGGGAGTTTGGTCGCATTTAAGCAAGAAACAAGGCAAACTAGCCAAAAGAGGCTATTTTCAAACGCGGATTTGGGGCTGCAATAAGAGAAAACTCGCTCAAAAATCGGTGTGCAGTGAGTTCGAGTCGTCTATAGAAAACCGACCTCAACCCCGTCAAGATCAACCTGACCGGAAAAGTCACCCCGAACTACGCAATCCATCGGCGAAAGTTCCCACCATCATACCGCGCCAAGCAATATTATGCGGGCTTGGTATGTCACCAGGAACGATCGCGCGAAGGCAAGTTCTGGTAACGCTAGTATTCGCTCCATAAGTTGCTTGACGCGCTCATCACTGAATTGCCTATGAAAGCGGACTTCAATTCGACCAGGCTTCACCATGGCAGCAAGCGCATTGCCACCTGAGTCATCCGCGTATTTGATTCCAGGCTTCGTTGCATCTCGATGTTCGATAGTATGCGGAAATAATGCGACACCTGACTCGTTCAGGAGCATCTTAAACAGGTAACCATCCTCTTTAAGCAAGGATGCGATCGAGTCAAAATCGTAAACAATCATTTCATGTTCCGTTTGCCGACATCTGCTCCGAGGCGTCTGCAATCATGAGACATTCGCTCGGCAATTTCCTATCACCCCTTCTTACCCATGCGGCGTTTCGCTTCAAAGAATTCCGTCAAGATTCCTCCACATTGCAGAGCCATTACACCACTCACCACTTCGGCTCGATGATTCAAGCGAGGATCTCGCAATAGCTGGTACAATGTGTCAACCGCACCTGCCTTGGGATCGGTTGCACCATAGACGACGCGTGGTATTCGAGCTTGCAGAATAGCCCCCGCGCACATCGGACATGGTTCCAACGTCACATACATCGTACAATCTTCTAGCCGCCAACTTCCGAGTTCCGCTGCCGCTTGAGTTAACGCGATGATCTCCGCATGTGCGGTTGGGTCTTTTAACTGCTCTCGCTGGTTGTACGCTCCCGCAATCACGCGTTCACCATGCACTATAATTGCACCTACGGGCACTTCATCTTCCATCGCGGCTTGCTGGGCCAAGGCAAACGCCTGTCGCATGTAATACTCGTGCAATCGATCTTCCTTCTTTTAGAGGGAGTTCAAATCCCTTATTTACCAGCGGCTTCATTTCCTTCTAAAACACGATAACGCAAGTTACGGATGGATACTCGTGATTGATAAACGGCGATCCCCATCGGGCGACTGGCATTCACTTCAGAACGGACTTGAAACTCATGCCCCGCGCGTTCTTGTTTTACAATCTCTTTGTCATCGATCCAACAAGTGATATTCAAAGCGTCAACACGCACGCGAAACTTGTACCACTTCTTATTCTCAAAATCGAAAAACTGCGTCGTCGAATTGTTGGCTGCATCGTTGTAGTCTACACACGATAGTCCTACCAAAGTGCCACCCCAACCTCCGCCGATATACGAACAAAAACCTTTGCCGACCGGGAACGTCAGACCGCACAGAAAATCGCTACCATCCAACCGATTCGCTTCCATCTCAATTTCGAAAGCCTCTGTCGGAAACTCCCCGGTGAAATTGAGCCCCGTCATCGGAAAACCGAAATCCATCTGGACTTCATTTTCTTTCCATTCGATTTTCCCTTCGCCCCCAAAATTTGTGTTATTCCATTTTTCACGCAGCTCTTTGGTAAACATTGGCTTCCAGGGATCCGCTTTCGCTTTTTCTGCTTCTGTCTGAGCCAACCCGACCAGTTGGCAGGAACACCAAATCAGGACTGCGAATAGGGAACTTGGGACAAAACGGCCCCATGCTTGGCGAACCAGATTGAGAGCCATCATCTGCTGTACAGCAGTAAAATTCGCAGGAGAAATTGGCATATTCGGACGTCCTTCAGAACAATCTAGCGAAAACAGAAGGGGGGATACACGAAAAAATTTCCCTTCCCTAGATCATAAACTACGCTTTTTCCTCTCCACATGCGACTGGCCAAACTGTAAACCAGACGTTGAAAAACCATTTTTTGTCCCCGTCAGGTTTTAGATTGGCAATGATTAGTACGACGATTAACGGTATTCGAATTGCCAGTTTATGCTTGGTGGGCTATTGGCTTGTTCTATTCATCGGGACGCATCTTCCTCGAGTGCGCATCCCGAGTGTGGCAGGTGCCAACGACGATAAAATCCTGCATGTCATCGCCTTCGCTGGCCTCAGTTTTCTTTTGTCTTGGGCCATTCCAACGAAACTCACCGATCGCTTTCGCAACGTACGATTAGCCGCACTGGCTGCGATTCTCTATGGTGCGTTCGATGAATTGACTCAAATACCTGTCGGCAGAACGGCCGATTGGAAGGATCTTATCGCCGACATCATCGGCGCTTGCGTGGGCATTATCGCCTATTGCATCATGCGGGAGATACTTTGGAAAATTAAGCCTCTCGACCATCCCAAGCCCACCTCGCCCAGCGACCTCAACGGCTCCGAAACGAAGGTGAGCCTGCAGGGCCAAGCAACTCGTTAAGCTTTTGAATATTTGGCCAAGTCGGCTGCCCAAGCTTCGATCAATGTCGCTTGGTTGATAAAGCGATCCACATCTTCTGCGGCCGTTAAGCAGCGTTGCCAACAAGCTAACGCCCCATGTCTTCCGCCCCGATAATCTCGCGCCGCGGCTTCCGCTTTCATTTGCAATAGATCATCTGAACCAAGTCGTTTTCCGTCCATCGTCACCAAAAGTTGACGATAGAACTGCTCGCCAAATTCAAACACGATCTTCATACGTTCGCGCTTTAATGCTCCCACATCTTTTCCTGCCGCATCAGCGAGTCCACTTACCGCTTTGGCTAACTCCATAAAATCCAAGGGACATTTCGCCAAGCGATCATAAAGCTGATGACGGAATTGTCTCAATTCAGGATCTTTCAGCAATAGTGCTTGCGACAGACTTCCATCCGCACAACTCGCCAGATCACTGACCTCCTCGGCGGGGAGTTGTGGCAGAATTCGATGCAAAATTGAGTCAACTTGCGAGCGCATCAATTCACGAAAACGCACGATCTGACAACGTGAGCGAATTGTGGGCAATTGTTTTTGCTCACTAGTACCAATCAGAATCAACACCGAACCAGGGGGGGGTTCTTCCAACGTTTTCAAAAGACAGTTAGCCCCTTCTTCCTGAAGCGTATCGGCGTCATCCAAAATCGCCACTTTGCGTCCGCCGTAAAACGCTTTGAGCCGAATATCATGGCATAAGCCTTCACGCATACGAGCTTCAGGAGGACCGATCAATAAATCGACAGGTATCGTCGACTTATCAGCAGGCTTTCCAAGCTCAATCAAATCCGGATGTGTGCTGGCATCGACTTGCACACAGGCTTCGCAATGACCACAAAATTGCAACGAAGTATGATTTGAGTTTTTACAGAATAGCGATTTGGCCAACAACTTAGCGAAGGTACGTTTACCGATCCCATCTTTGCCCACGAACAAAAAAGTGCTCGCCAGTCGATTCTGTTTCAGAGCAATTTCAAACCATTTCTTGGGACGTTCATGTCCCAACAATTCACCCCAAGTGCTAGGCAAATGATAAACCACTTCTTGCTCGACCGGCGGAGCTTTCTTTTTACGCGGTTCGCTCACTGAAAGACCTCACGTATCGCGGCTTGAACTTCTTCTGGGCTTCTTTCTGCGGAGAT
>JBILTA010000720.1:0-2961 GCA_044371785.1 Pirellulaceae bacterium
CAAGTTCAGCCAGGGCCTTCTTGGCATCGCCGATATCGGTATCCCATTGTTTACCCGCATACCATTCGATGGGCTTGCCATTTTTGTCGAGCCATGGAGCTGGTTCCGTCTTGGTACCTAAGGCAGGCTCCATCGGCCAGAATTCTGGCTTGTCTTTGTAACCAGCATAAACGAGTTTGAGTTCTTCGCCTTTAGCATCTCGAGAAACGAACTCTGTTCGTTCGCTTCCAGGAGGCAGAAGATCCCAGCCCAAAGCACGATTCCCGATGCAGCACT
Organism: Pirellulaceae bacterium; assembly: GCA_044371785.1. Lineage (GTDB taxonomy): Bacteria > Planctomycetota > Planctomycetia > Pirellulales > Pirellulaceae > JAFLCP01. The sequence continues at coordinate 277 of JBILTA010000720.1, forward strand.
TGACGATCATCACAGGCTCATCGATAGAGTTTCCTAACGGATGGCCAATGCCGTACTCCGGGCCGAGATTTCCGCCTGAGACCGTCATCCACTCATTTCGAAGGGGACCTTTACCAGACATGTACTGGACGTAGCGCACATCCTTCCGTTCGATCCAGGCGTCTGTGTCATCCACAAGGTATTGGTATTTCTTTTTTACTTTGACGGCATGTTCTAGTGAGATGTCGCCGCCTTTCACTTTGCCTAGTCCCACCATGTTCGATTGGCCGAGGCAAATAAACACCTGTACCTGTTGGTTCAGGTCGGCCGATTTGCCGTCATGTTTCTGGATGGAAGCGTTGTTATCTTGGGCCGAGACGGGCATCGCGAAGCAGGAAAACAACATTGTCGTGGTTATGGCGAATTGACGGAGAGACCGCCTCATAGTTAATCCTTGTCGGTATGTAAATGCAAGCAGTCTTGCGAATGGCCTAGTGCTGTATGGAGTAAGCGAGGGAATGACCGAATAGTACTTGGAATTCTTCGAAAAATGACAGGCATTTGAAGTAGTTTGGCAAGTGTTAGATCCAACTAGAGAATCTAACGTTTCGTTCAGTCATTTCGGACCGAAAGCTTCTGTAGCTTGTAACAAGAGATTGGAGACACCTTTGAGCCTCGAAGCTTCCTGCCAAGTCGCGAGCACCGGCGCTCATCATGGTAGTAATCACTCATCGACTGGTGTTTTTGGCGATTCGTTTTCCATCCTGGAATTCCTTGAATAACAAGCTGATAAAAAAGAGGCAGCATGGCAGGCAACACAAAAGTGCGATATACAACGGCAAGGTTTTCAGAGTCGCTGTATGCGCGATAAATTCAACGATTACTTCTAAAAAGAAGAAACTTACGAGGGCCGGCCACAAGAGATGGAATTTTGTGCGCATTTTTGTGTAGAATTTCCAGACAAGATATAGATCTACAAGAAATGGGGGTATCTAAGAATGGCATAAAACGGTAGCAATCGAGGCGCTGATTTAACTAAAAACTCATTGTATTCGATGGTTATCGCATGATTTGTCACTCAGTCCGCCACTGAAATCTAAGGAATTTACCAGAGTTTCCGATCGAGACTAGTTTTTCCGTTAGAAAGTCATCCGGCCGATTTCAGCTTCTTGGAGCAATTTCGATTTCACAATCCGCTCATCTCGTTTCAACATCATTTTCCGCTGATACATGTCATGGTCGGCACGCTCAAGTATCGATTCCCTGGTTTCATGCTCATCAAACGGGATTGCAAAACCTACCGCTACACCCACTTGCACTTTCGCAGCACCAACGTCAATTTTTTCGATCAATGTAGACTCGATACGGTCTCGAATCGAGAGAGCCTCTTCCATCGATATTCTACGAGGAATGAGGATCGCGAATTCGTCTCCACCGAACCTTGCAACACGATCATCGTTCGAGATCGCACTGCGAAATCGCTGGGCAGTGACTTTGAGAAGGATATCCCCAGCACCATGTCCGTATTGATCATTGACCGCTTTGAATCCGTTCATGTCCATAAAGAACACGGTATAGTTCCGAGTATTGTTTGAGTCCAGCGATTCAATCGCTAATTGAAAGCCTTTCCGATTCAGAACTCCGGTCATTGGATCTGTAACCAATTGAGATTCGAGCTCTTCCAGTCTATCGTGCTGATCGGTGACATTGTTGAAAAGGGCAATAGGTAGGTGCTTCGACGGCCAATCAACATCCCAGACTTTTCGGACATTTTTTTGTAGCGTCAATCGTCTATTTTGCTGGCCAAGGGAGGGCATGCATTGTTTCGCAAGTTCCGATAGATTTTGATTCCATGTTTTTGGGTCTAATTGAAATTCAAGTATGGCAGCGGGATTTGCTTTCTTTATGTACCCCATTGCATCAAATAGAACGACAGGAGTATCGCGGTCACTGTAAGTTCGCCATACCCAAACTTCTTCTGGACTCAACACGCCTGACAGAAGGCCTCTCAGCAAATCAAAAAATTTAAGCCGGTCAGCAACAGAGACGCTGATTACTGCTAGGCAAGTCAACGTTAATGATGCTGGTTTGGTCGGGATGCCACCGAATGATGTTTCGCAGTAGCAAGATACCATGATGATCGTGAATAGCCGAAGAAACCCAATAAAGATCCTGTTTATATTTGTTGTTGCGTAGCCGACATAGAAGCTGGCGAGGGTAAGAAGGGAAGAAAGAATTGCCATGAGCGTCAACTGCTGCGGCATTTTGGACGAAAAGCCGTTTAGCGATGAGGCTGTCCCTATTGCTAAAATCGTGCCTCGATCGGTCGGGCCATAAAGCGGGAGCGTCACACGCGTACGAGATAACTCGCGAGTATGTGCAATGATCACTCGACTGTTTTTTAGTTGTTCCTCAGGGATTTTTCCCGCGTGAAGTTCCGAAAGAGATACGCGTCGAATCGTTCTGGGATCGTACCTCAAATCCATCGCGGAGGCTTGGGTGCTAGTCTCCCCCGTTGACAGCCAAATGCATGGATTGGCTGAATCTGATTTATTCGAACCATTTATCGATCGTATTCGACCATCATAGTCTGGCTGGAGTGTAAGGTTTACAATACTTGCTTCCGATTCAAGTTTTTCTCCAGACTTAAATGAAAAATTGGGTTCGTTGGCAAAGCCAATTCGAGTGGGGCCAAACAATCTTAAA
>JBILTA010000721.1:0-2956 GCA_044371785.1 Pirellulaceae bacterium
CGTGAACGCTGATAAGACGGAAGATTTGTTGGTGATGGTGGGGGCAATGAGCGCCCACGGATTTAAAGAGCGGTTGCATCGATTCAAAGCAGAGCAGTTGCTGGTCGTTTGCGGTGACCGACCTACGATTCAATTGCCCGCTTTAGAGCGTGGCGTACGCGGGATGATTGTGACGGGGGGCTTCGATCTTTCGCCCGATCTACTTGAGCTTGCCCAAGAGAAGAATGTTACTGTTATTAAGAGTCCCTATGACACTGCGACCACGACGATCAAAATCAAAACGGCTCGCGCGATCATCAATGCGATCCAACGCAAGTTTGTCACTTTGATCAATGAGCAGCCTCTCTCGGACGCGCGACGTTTGACCGAACGGGCCAGCCAACCGATCTTTCCAGTGACGGATGAAACGGGCAAACTTGTAGGGATTGTGTCGAAAACCGATTTGCTTAGCCCACCTAAACGCAAATTGGTCTTGGTCGATCACAACGAGATTTCGCAAGCGGTAGATGGAGCAGAAGAGTCTGATATTTTGGAGGTCGTTGATCATCATAGACTAGGTGGCTCACTTAAAACGACTCAACCGATTAAGCTCACCATGGAGCCGGTGGGGTCGACGTGCACCATGGTGGCTCGGCAGTTTCGCAATAACGGGCTCAAGCCATCGCAGGGAATTGCGATTTGTATGGTGTCGGGCATTATTTCCGATACGTTATTTTTACGGAGTCCGACCACGACCGATGTCGATCGCGATATCCTCGCCTGGTTGGAGCAATTCTGCGGCCTGGATCTGGATACTTACGCACAAGAGTTCTTTGCTATTGGCTCCGCTTTACGAACATGCACACCATCGCAAGTGGTGCGTGAAGATTGCAAAGAGTTTACGGAAAGCAAACATCGCTTTACTATTTCACAAATCGAGGAAATCGGTTTCGAGTTGTTTTGGAATCGCAAGGATGAATTGCAGGCGGCTTTGATTGAGCTATGTCAATCGCGAGGTCTCGAATTCTCGGCTTTGTTGGTTACCGATATTGTGACCAACAGCAGTTTGTTACTTATGTCACAAGAGCCACCTGGTTGGGAGGCGATCAATTATCCCCGCGTCGACCGCCGACTTTACAAGCTCGACAATGTCGTCAGTCGCAAGAAGCAATTGTTGCCTCTGATCAGCCGACTTTTGGAAACCGGTGGGAAATAAGCTTAGAGCTAACGCTGGTTTTGAGCCACGTAGCCGAGCCTCTTTGAGGCTCGGGCCTCTGCGGTACGCGGTACCGTCTTACTTAAGTTATTTGATCAAGGTGTGTCTTGGAGATGAGTGTCTCGTCGAGACACGCCTATGTGGCCTGGAAGTTGATGTGTTTCATCCATTGCTCATCGTTGACCGTGGGGAAATCGGTTCGGAGATGTACGCCGCGTGATTCGCTGCGAATGGTGGCTGCGCGTGTTATCAACCCAGAAACCAAAAGCAGATTTTGTAACTCCCAACCAGAGACGTCATGGAATTGGCGACTGAGCACATAGCGGCCATAAGAGTGAATTGTTTGCCAAGCTTCTTCTAGTTTGGGACCGGTTCGACGGACTCCAACGCTCCGCCACATCAGGCTTTGTAATGAGTTGCGAATGTCGGTCAGGTCCAACGGATCAAGAGGTGAATCCGTAACTTGATAACTGATCGGGAGAACTTGGAAAGTGTGTGGCATCGATTCGGCCACCAAGCTCGCACCTTCACCCGTTTTGGCACCGAAGACGAGTCCTTCGAGCAAGCTATTGGAGGCGAGTCGATTGGCGCCATGTAAGCCGCTGGATGTTACTTCTCCGGCTGCCCACAAGCCGGGGATCGAGGTACGTCCACTCGCATCGACGGTGACACCACCAATCATATAGTGAGCCCCGGGGCGAACGGGAATTCGATCTTTGGCGATGTCGATGCCGAAATCGTCGCACGTTTTGGCAATACCTGGAAAACGTTGTCTCACATATATTGGATCGAGGTGTTGCATCGTGAGATAAACACAAGGATGTTGTGTCTTTTCCATTTGGCTTACGATCGCTTGACTTACGATATCGCGCGGAGCTAGCTCCAAACGGGCGTCATAATCTGACATGAAGCGATAGCCATTAGAGTCGACCAAATAAGCGCCTTCACCTCGGATTGCCTCGGTGATCAACGTTCTTGCGCTGCCTGCCAAATACAAGACCGTAGGATGGAACTGCATGAACTCCATATCTCGTACTTCAGCACCGGCTCGATAAGCAATCGCATGTCCATCGCCTGTAGCCACGCGTGGATTGGTTGATTCACGATACACTTGCCCACAGCCGCCCGAGCAAAGTATGGTCTGTTTGGCCCAGACCAGTGTCGGTGATTGTCCATCGACAGCTACCACAGCCCCACAGCAAACACCTTCATGCGTTAGCAGGTCGATTGTAAAAGTTCGTTCCCAAATCGTCACATTGGAAAGCCCGCGAGTTCGTTCGATCACAGCTCGCATGATTTCTTTGCCCGTTGCATCTCCTAAGGCGTGCAGGATGCGTTGATGGCTATGCCCACCTTCACGTCCCAGCAGGAGTTCGCCGTTATGGCTATCGAAGCGTGTTCCCCAACGAATCAATTCTTCCACGCGATGCGGTGCTTCGTGGACCACCATCTCGACAATGTCACGATCGCATAATGCACCGCCCGCCGTCAAAGTGTCCTGCACATGATCTTCGAAACGATCTTCGGGGTCCCAGACCGTTGCGATTCCACCTTGGGCGTATTGGCTATTGGATTCTGCCAGTTTGTCTTTGGTGACTACCAAAGTTGAGACATGCGGGGCAATTTCATTGGCGGCTCGCAGTCCCGCCAAGCCCCCACCGATGATCAACACATCGGTGAAAAAGTGGGTCATGCGTTTGGGATGAATATCGATCAAATAACGTCGCATCCCGACAGGTATTTTTTCTTGGGATAATGTCA
>JBILTA010000722.1:0-2946 GCA_044371785.1 Pirellulaceae bacterium
CTTTCCGTGACCAATTGTCCTTGCGCGTTGAAAATAAAGTTGCCAGCGCGGGTTAACATCTGCTGGCCTTCACGGTTAACAACGAAAAACGAGTCATCGCCATTAAGGGCAAAATCTGTTTCCACGCCGGTCGCACGGATTGGGCCTTGCGAGAATTGGGTTACAGTTGGTTGAATCGCAATTCCACCTCCCAGGTCATCAATTCCTCCGTTGCCAGCATAAGTTTCGCCGTTTTCGACACCTGCGGAATGCCGCGCCTTTAAGATCGACAAATGAGGCTTGAAGCCGGGTGTATTGACGTTTGCCAAGTTGTGGCTCAATACGTCCAAGCGGTGGCTCTGAGCGTTCGCTCCGGCCGCTGATACATAAAGTCCATAAGGCATGACAGGTTCTCGGCACGATTCTTGGAAAACAGAAATTCCTATGTGGGTCATTAGCACTTACCCCCGAAGACGTCTAGAGCAAAAAGGCGTGCTCCCGGGCCGAAGCAGGAAATCGCAACGTTTTTTGAAACATCTTGGTGAAATTCGAGTTCAAAAACAAATGCTGTCTATTGAGCTCTCCTTGTTTGGTTTGCCCTATCTCCCTACATTAAGGAGTGGGATTAAAGGATGGCTGTAAAGCGAAAAAATGAAGAAACGAAGTCGCTATACGTAACGACAACTATGGCTGAAATCGAAGAAATTTACCCAGATCGTGTCATGGATCATTACGAAGATCCATATCACCGAGGAGATTGTGAGCGAGCCTCGCATAGCCATACCGCCAAAAGTCCGAACTGTGGTGATCAGATTTCCGTCGAGTTACGTCTCGATTCCGCTGGGAAAATTCACGAAGCTTGGTTCGACGGAGAGGGGTGCTTCGTCTCCCAAGCTGCTGCTTCCATGTTGATGGAATTCGTTGAAGGGAAAACGGTAGGTGAAGTGAAGGCTTTTACCGCTGAAGATATGTTAGTTCTTTTCGGTTCTGATCTTACACCCAATCGCCAAGAATGTTGTTTACTTTCGTGGCAAGTGTTGCAAGCAGCCTTGCACTCGCCTCTAAGCGATCAAGATGGTGAGGCCAAGTTTGGCGGTCCCAATCTTGGTGAAGAACAATAAGACTGTCGGTTGGTCACACACTTTGCCCCCGCGCCCCATTACTCCGATAACAGAACAAATGATGCAAGTTAATGGTCCTATGAATCAATTTGATGTTGAACGAATTCGCCAAGATTTTCCGATTCTGTCAACATTGATGTGCGGTAAGTTGCTCGCTTATCTGGATAACGGGGCGACGACACAGAAGCCACGAGCCGTCATTGACACTATCTGTAAGTTTTATGAAGCCGAAAACGCCAATATTCATCGTGGCGCCTACGATCTAAGTCGGCAAGCCACTGAAAAGTACGAGGCCGCTCGAACGACCGTTGCTCAATTTCTAGGTGGCGTGAATCCGAAAGAATGCATATTCACCAGCGGTACCACCGAAGGCATCAACTTATTGGCTCACAGCTGGGCCTGGAGTCGTTTGACTGCAGGTGATGAAGTGCTTGTAAGCGGACTAGAGCATCATTCAAACATCGTGCCATGGGAACTTGCGTGTAAGGCAACTGGGGCGTTACTCAAGCATACGCGAACCAATAAGGATGGCTCGATCGATATTGAGGATTTCAAAGAAAAGCTCAATTCGCGAACGAAGCTCGTTTCGATTCAAGCAACTTCCAACGCTTTGGGTACGATACACGACCTCGAAGCTTTGATTCACGCCGCGAAAGCTGTTGGAGCACTTGTTGTCGTTGATGGCGCCCAAGCGGTCGCACACCAGCCCATGAACTTGCCGAAACTCGGCTGTGATTTTTTTGTTTTCAGTGGGCATAAGCTCTTCGGCCCCACGGGTATTGGAGTTCTTTGGGGACGCAAAACGCTTTTGGAGTCGCTGCCGCCATACAAGGGTGGCGGCGATATGATTGAAACGGTTTCTTTTGAAGGTTCAACGTTTGCCGACATACCGCATCGCTTCGAAGCGGGAACACCGAATATCAGCGGTGCTTTGGGATTAGCTGCTGCAATCCGATACGTTCAATCCATCGGTTTGGAGCGAATTCAGGCCTACGAGAACCATTTGCTCCAATATGCAACCCAAGCGATGAGCTCGATAAAGGGTCTTCGCATCATAGGCACCGCGCCTAAGAAAGTGGCCACTATTAGTTTTGTCATCGAAGAGCCCTTTATATCTCTCTTGGATATTTCTGAGACTTTAAATCAAGAGGGTATAGCTACTCGAATTGGCCACCATTGTTGCATGCCGCTCATGAAAGAGTTGGGGATTTCGGGTACATGTCGAGTGTCCCTCGCGTTCTACAACACGGAGAGTGAAGTCGATCGCTTAGTGGATGCACTAAAACGGATGATCGAAAAACAGAAATCACACCTAAATGCAAGTTCGACTTCATCAACGCAAGCAGGGGCAACGCTAGAGCTCCAAGAGATTTTTGCTAAGCACGGTAAAGGTGCGGCGCAGGAGTCGATTGAAGAAGTTGCTGAGCAGCTCGAAGAGGAATTCGACTTAGCCGATTCGGAGCTCGAAAAAAATACGATCTTGAACGAGCTTGGCCAGAAGCTGCCGAAAACATTCAGTCACTTGAAAGTCCACACTCCTGCGGTGAGCGGTTGCATGAGCGAGGTCTATCTGGCGGGTCGTCCCATCGGAACTCAGCCGGATAGAATTGAGTTTGTTGGTGACTCCAATAATGACCTAGTCCGAGGGCTTATCGCGTTACTTCAGCATCTTTTTTCTGGTCAAAGAGCGCAAGACATTCAGTCTTTTGATTTAGAATCGTTTATACGCAAAATTGGTCTGGATAAGTTTGTTACCCTTCAGCGCCGTAACGGGCTTGCTGGAATGGCAAAGAGGATCCAAGCCTTCGCTGAGGAAGCGATTAGAAAAGAGAAAAGCAAATCCTGA
>JBILTA010000152.1:0-9561 GCA_044371785.1 Pirellulaceae bacterium
ACCCAAAGAGCTACCACGGAAGAGACTTCATCAACAGGCTGAGATTGCTATGGTTTCATTTAAAGCGGGAGTGAGTGTTTCGGCCAATTTGAGTATTGGGCAATTCGATAGCCACGCCAACAATGACAAGGATCAGATGAAATTGCTCCCAGAGTTTTTAGATGGCGTAGCGTATACCATGCGAAGAGCCGAGGAGCTGGGGATTCGTGACAAAATGGTCATCGTACTTCAGAGCGAGATGGGACGTACACCCAAGTACAATTCGGGCAACGGCAAAGATCATTGGTCCGTCGGTTCTGCCATGTTTCTGGGAGCTGGCATCCAAGGCAATCGTGTCATTGGAGCTACCAATAACGAGCAGTTCTCCGTGAAAGTTGATTCTGGAAGTTGGCAAACAAATCCAGAGAATGGGATTCGTATCAGACCAGAACATATCCACTTGGCTTTAAGGGGATTGGCTGGTATCCAAGACCATCCCTTCAGTCGCAAATTTCCGCTTGAAGTCAAAGACAAATGCAACTGGGGTCATTTTTGGAAATCGGCAGGCTAATCGTCACCAATAATAAAACGGGGTTAATCGGCTCGATACTCGCATGTTGCCAAAGGCTATTGCCAAGTGGCGTTAGTTCGACGACGTTTGAGATAGAGATAACTTATTGATTGCCGAGGATGATGTTAGTGATTCGTTTAAGCTCATTTATTGTTGGGTTCGTTTTTTTGACAGGCTGTGCTCCAACAAGTGCTGAGTATCAAAATTCGGGCTCGCCATCGCTGCAGTTTGAACTCCGACGTGCAAGCTCGGACGCTGTGGAAGGCTGGGATACACTGGTGTTTCATCCCTCAGGTGCAAGTGTCGCGGAGACATTATCTATCTCCCCAACCGCTGAAATTTCAAACTCTAACCTGAGAAGTACAAGTGTGAAACAAGATGCGAATGGGACTTGGATGGTCGTGTTGACACTAAACGAGTCCGCCAAGCTTCGATTTGGTGAATTGTCGACAAAGATGGCTGGAGAAACAGCCAAGAGAGAACGGCTCGCGTTTATGATAGATGGCAAGACGCTCGTTGCCCCGTTTGTGACAGCTCCCATGACCGATGGCGTGATTTCCATGACTGGACCATTTACGGAAGATGAAGCTCGACGCATAGCCAAAGGTATGATGGGGCCCTGAATCCAAGGCTCACTACAATTCGCCCGCTCCAATTAGCGAGTTTGACTCAACATGAATCGACATCTTTGGCAGCTATCATCGGTCGCATTATTAATCTTCTCCGGTATAGCCACTTCAAAGCTTTATGCACAGGAACACGACTTACGGGCGTTGACTGGAGAGTGGATCTTTGTTGAAGACCTTACCGAGGGTCGAGCACTGGAACAGTTGACGCCACCTATGTCATCGAAGTTCTCGCTGGGAGTAGAAGAAGGCGGCATTGTTCTGAACGGTCATGGATCAGGGCATAAAGATGTTCGCATCGCACTGGATGGTTCGATCACCAAAATCGAAGAACCCAAAACGATTGCCCGATACCAAGGTTCATGGAAGGATGGGGCCTTCGAGTATGAGGTAACCTTCGAGCGTTTGCCTGGAAGTCCACCAGGTGGCATTGGTCTGATTCGCAGAAAATTCCGTATGACAGACAAAGGCTTAATTGTCACTGTTGCGATCGATCCACCGTCGAGGCCTGAGTCCATAGGCCTTTATCGCCATGCAGAAGACATTGCGATGCCCACTCCCGCCAAAGCTGTTATCGGCGATCTCGCGTGGCTGTCCGGTAATTGGATTGGCAAAAGGAGTACAGGCTCATCGGTCGAAGAACGCTGGAGTCCTCCTTTAGGCGGTGCCATGCTCGCTGTGTCGCGTTCGGTGAACGCCAGCGGTAAGATGTTTGCTTTTGAATACTTGCGAATCGTCGAGCGCGAAGGGGGACTAGTTTACGTTGCGCAGCCAGGTGGCAAAACGGCAACTGAGTTTATTCTCTCCGAATTTAATGCCAACCGGGCTGTGTTTGAAAACCCACGGCATGATTATCCGAAACGTATCGTATACGAACTATCGAACGAAGGTGTTCTCACGGCTACCATCGGCCAATCGAAGGGTGGCACGCCGATGCGATATGAGTTCAAACGGGAAGCTCAATGATGCCGGTGTATATCCGGGCTTCACTTATCGTATGCTCCGCGAAGATCTGATTATTTCCAACGGTACCCATCCGTCGCAACCGAGCCTTACTCCAAGTCAACCCACTCCTTCACCAGCGAAACAGTACACGCTCAAACATTATCCCATCAACATTTCGGTTCCCAATGGAATGAGCCTTGTAAACTCTAACTCCAAGTTTAAAGTGGGAATGTAGCTTGGTGCTTGTTATGCTGGAAGCTGGGAATCAGTAACAGTAGTAGAAATCAACGATGACGGAACCATCACTTGCAACCGGGACAATTGGAAGAGTTTTACCTACAAGATGATGCGCGAGGATCTCATCATCGATAAACCATAGCCACATGAAACGCCGCCGAATCACAAATGCCCAATAACAGTTTACAGATAACAAACACAGACTAGGGAACTCGCCATTCACAAGCTTTTGTCCATCCTCTGGATTGTGCTACTTGCTCCTGTCATAGTCGCACAAGACGAAAAACAAAACCGGAAAACGGAAGACTGGGTCTACATCGAAAATGAAGACCTTCGAGTCGGTTTCCTGCGTTCCCATGGCGGAGCGATGGCATATCTTTCTTCTCGCAATTCCGACGTTAATACGCTCAATCATTACGATCATGGACGCTTGGTCCAACAATCGTACTATGGAGATGAAGATGGTTCGCAATGGGGTGATAAACCGTGGCGTTACAATCCCGTACAAGGAGGAGACTACAAAGGGCACGCAGCCACCGTGGTCGAATTCAGCTCAACCGCAACGTCAACCTATTGCAAGACGATTCCTCGCAACTGGGCTGCCGGTGATCTATTGAACGACTGCGTGATGGAGCAATGGACAGAGTTAGATGGCCCTATTCTTCAAGTCCGTTACAAGTTCAACTACAGCGGACCAACGACTCATCAGCCACGTCATCAAGAGACGCCTGCCGTGTTCGTCGCACCACAATTTTCAGAACTTGTCACCTACAGTGGCAAACTGCCTTGGACAGGAGCATCGTTGTCTCGAAGAAAACCGGGCTGGCCCAACGAATATCTCACACTCTCGGAGAATTGGGCTGCCTATGTAGATCCCAACAATATCGGCGTTGGTGTTTTTGTGCCCGATTCAATGGAAGCAACATGCTATCGCTTTCAGGGCGGCGCTAATTCATCCTGTTCGTACATTGCTCCGCTGCGAACTTTTGCGTTAACTCCGAATTTGACGTTCTCATATACGGCTTACTTCACAACAGGTGATATCGACACCATTCGCAGTCGATTTGTTCAACTCCACCAAGAGCAACAAAAGTAACAGGGGCCGATTTCGCGATTTTTGTAGCGAAACAGAACATCCATCGCCTCAGAATGCCTCGCGCTCGATAAGAATACACCTATGCCTATGGACAATGAATTGGCTCGTCCATTTCTTCCGACGTTAGATTTTGAAAAGTCGAAACAGTTTTATGTTGCACTCGGATTCGAACTAACCCTCGATAGTGAAGTGGCTATCTTCAAAGCGGGTAGCGGAGGCTTCTTATTGCAACGTCATTATCATGAGGATTGGGCGGGCAACTTCATGATGCAACTCATGGTCGATGATTTAGATCGATGGTGGTCGCATATCCAATCGCTTGACTTACCAAAGCGATTTGGAGTCCCAGAACCGAAACCACCCGCTGTGCAACCGTGGGGTTTACGGATCGTTTACGTCATGGACCCCTGCGGAGTGTTATGGCATATCGCCGAACGCCGCAAGGGTGTCATCCACGATCAATAGTAGATGGGCGCGAAGTGAAGACGATTTTGTGCGCTGCCCGGACTGCAATCGCAGTCCGAGTGTTCAAGTTTCTGCGGCTGAAAATCAAAATCGATTGGGAACGGGTAAACATGGAGAAACTAAAACCGCATCTAACGCTTTTCGCGAACTATGCGGCTTGTTTCGCAGAGCTGACCTGCAATTCGCTTACTTTGATCGCTGTCAAAGATTGTCCCTCTCGAGCGGAGCAAAGCAACCAGCAGTCCGCATGAGCGACTTTCTTGAGCCAGGGCGTCAACAGACTTTGGGCTGGAGCGCTGAGGTCTAAGATGCCTTCTGCGATGATCAATTCATGCTGACCAACGCTGTTGCCTACTCGAGCTAATGCGGCGGTAAGGTCGCCAGGAACTAAAGTGCTCTTAACACCTTTCTCGGCCAACATCTTGTGCGCTTGCTTGAGCGTTAAATGGCCAGGCGCGGAATCAAAAGCATCGACGACCGTATAACGGATGGTGGCTTGTGGATCACGCGGTGTTAACAATTTGAAAACGCGCTGGGTTCGTTCACCGGTACCGATTCCAATTTCCAAAATGGAATTGAAACTGTGATCCAAGAGAAGTCTGTGAAGACTCTTGTCGCTCTTGGGCCCTGCCAGATGCGTCCAGTACAGTTTTGAGAACCAACTCAGCTTAGCCATTGTTCGCCAAAGTCGGGAATAGAGTGAGTGGCGGTCTTCGTCGATCTGAGGAGCCGCCTGTAGCTCAGCTTCCCTGCTGGCTACGATCCTCAGCGAACCTTTGCTGCATTACGCCTTCCTGACGATTCTGCTCGGGCATCAAACCGTTTCGATTTGAATGCCTACAAAGGAAAGTCTACTTCCTGGTTCTAGTAAGGCTGAAACACCTTACGCCCAAGACAGACCTGCTAGAAGTATCGACGCTCGGTTACCTCAGGGATAAGAAGTGGACTTTCGAGAGTCAACGCCACCCTAAACAACCCATATTAACACGCCAACAAGAGCACATTCCATTATCGCAAAGCTTCAAAGAGGTTGCTGCGATCGTCGGTCCACTTCAGTTGGCGACGGACGGGGACGACTTCTTTTTCCGACGTGGATTTTACAGCGGCAAGCGCTTCGGGATTCGCTGACAGAACAGCCCACATCGATCGATTTGCAAACGGACGTAGGGTTTCATGATTATCGATGACCGTCACCGAATAACCTCCCTCTTCGGCCAAACCAGAAGCAATAGGAGCCAGGTCGAAATATTGATTGGTGATATGAATGACCAAAGCTCCGTCGGGCTTAAGACAACGACGATAGATGCTAAGCGCTTCCGTGGTTAACAAGTGAACCGGAATCGCATCACCACTGAAAGCGTCCAGAATCAGAATATCAAATTGATTTTCTGGTTCACGCGCTAAAGTCAAACGGGCGTCACCCGGAAGTACTTGGACTTCGGCTGGACATTGACTCAAGAAGGTAAAATGATCTTGGGCATATCGGATCACATCGGGATTGATCTCATAGAACTTCCATTGATCCCCCGACTTGGCATAGGTAGCCAAAGTGCCCGCACCCAAACCGACGACGCCGATATTGCGAGGTGCATTCGGTTTGAAGTTTTGTAGGGTCAAACCAACGCCTGAATCGTAGCCATAATAGGCGGTTGGAGTGCTATTCAAATCCTCACGTTCCAATTGTGTTCCGTGCACGATTCGGCCATGAAAGAGCACCTTAACCATCAGGCCGGTTTTCTCGTCTAACGCCGACTTGACGCGCAATACACCGTAGAAGTTACGAACAGCATGCTGAGTTGAACCGATCAGCCATTGTGTACCAATGATTCCCAGTAACGCAAATGTAGCCAAGCCCGCATAAACGCGTTGACGGCCAAATGAAAGTTGCGAAAGCGTGTGGTCCTTGGGTATGAAATAAAGAGCGAGCATGACTAGACCACACAAGATCAGGCCAATCTGGAGTTCCAAGAAGTCATTGAACATCATCGGTGCTAACAGCCCAACAAACAAACCACCACAAGCTCCACCGATCGACATCGTCATGTAAAACGCCGTCAGATTGTGAGTTTCGGGGCGAATTCGAACGAGTTCTGCATGACAAACCATGCAAGCCAGAAACAAGGCTGAGAAATAAATGGCAATCTGAAGGATGTAGTTCATCGATGGTCCAGCAGTTTGTGCTTGCAGGACACCGATAAAAGCGAGCATCGTCAAGGCGATATAGGGACGACGATAGTACCAACGTTGCGACTCGAAGCAGAGAATAAAGCTAACCAGGTAAATGCTTAGCGGCAAAATCCACAGGAATGGAATCACGGCAACATCTAAACAAACTTGGTTGGTGACGGCCAACAGCATTAATGATGGAATGAAGGCAAGAACAAACCAATGCGCATATTGCAAAGCGGTGATCGGAGTGCGTGTATGAACAGTGGCAGCGGCTGCTTCATAGTTGGGGTTTTGGCGTTTCAAACTGCGTATCAGAGAAAGAATACCCGCGAGTGGACAGACAATCGCGAAGAATGAAAACACTAGTGACCAATTAAGGGCTTGTTGACTCGATGACATCCAAGTCTCAAAGAAGAATGGATAGCTCAATAAAGCCAACAGAGATCCGACGTTGGAAAGTGCGTATAAGCGGTAAGGATGAGCGACAATACCGGAACGTGAAACCCAGCTTTGCAACAACGGTCCTGTGGCAGACAGCAGGAAATAAGGCAAGCCTACGTTCAAGAGCAAAAGCAACACAATCCAAAGGGTAGGGGCCTCTGAGCCGGTTGGTTTCCATTCGGCTGAAGGGGCGATCGGCAGGGTAAAGAGGGACCCGAGCAACAACACAGCATGCAGAAAAATCTGGCCGCGTGGAGTGCATAGTCGATTCAGAAAGTGAGCGTACGCATATCCACCGCAAAGAAGAAGCTGAAAGACCAACATGCAGGTGGTCCATACCCCAGGACTCCCACCGAACCAAGGGAGAATGTACTTCCCCATAATCGGCTGGACCTGAAACAGCAAAAACGCTCCCATAAAAATTGCGAGAGCATAAACGGCAATCACCAACAAACGCAATTGTGGCGCAACAGGACTTTGCGCAACAGGACTCGGCGCATCAGCACTCGGGGTCGAAGTTGAGTTCATATTTTGGCTGGCAGTCAGGTAGGATTGGCTAAAGGCAGGAAGGGCCTGTCAATCTATACCACAGTTTGAAGAAGTAACCTGACCACGCAGCCAAATAAGTGCTTGAACCCAAGCCCGCAATGTAAAACTAGTTTACTTTTGCAGGTTGTAAGGATTGCGGCAAGCTTGCGGCTGGCTTCGACGCAGGCTCACCTCGCATCAACTCGAAGAGTGGACTATCGGTGGATAGATAGAGCCGCGAGTCTTTACCAAACGCCTTTTCATAGAGTTCCAGCGTGCGTACGAACTCATAGAATTCTGAGGTGCTTTGAATGGCATTGGCATACAACTCGATGACCTCTGCATCCACTTTACCCCGGATCTCGCTCGATTTGCGTTTACCTTCACCTTCAATCTTTTCTACTTCAGCTTTGGTTTGGTTAAGGATCTCTTGTTTGAGACGTTCCCCTTCGTTCACGTTGAGAGCCGAGAGTGCGCCGCGTTCGGCGATCCAGCGGTCGAATGTTTTTTCACGTACGCTGGCCACGAAATCGATTTTGGAAACACCGACACTTACCAATTCAATCCCTTGAGCTGAGCCGTCGCTGCCAGCGGCGGCCGTAAGTCGCTTTTGAATATCGGCTTTGATTTTGTCGAGAATCTTCTGCCGCCCCATTTTGATTTCGGACTTGCCGCTTTCAATAGAGTCTTCAAAGTTAGCGATATCTGCAGCTAAGCCGGCCGATTCGATATCGAGTTTGGCGGTCTGCAATTCACGGTTGGTGCTTCGAACCAATTCGGCGAGCTCATATTGAGTGATCGAGTCACGAATCGCGGAACGCACGAACTGGGCCACTCGCTGTTCTGCATCGTCAACCGTTCGAAGCCGCTGCACGAAAACAACAGGGTCTTTGATCTTCCAAACAGCCCAGGTGACGAGTTCAATTTTCTTGTCGTCTTTGGTAGGCAAATCGGAAATCAACGAATTTTTTGCATCGCCCCAAAACTGTACCGTTGCTGGCAGAATGCGTACTTTTTCGATGCCGGGAGCACACCAATACAGACCTGGTGCGGTCATGGAACGGACTGGGCGTCCGAATCGCAACACCACCGCCATCTCACGTTCGTCAACAACAAAAGTGAACAGCGGCAGCAGCACCAAACAGATACCCGCCACTGCCAATAATTGCAAGAAACGTTGAAGCCAAATAGTCATGAGCGTTATTCCTTCTCCAACGGTAACAAGGGAAGTGGGCTGGGCATACTGCCGTCCAAAATGACCTTGGGACCGCTGTTGCTGAGTACTCGTTCCATCGTTTCGAGATAGAGTCGACGACGGGTTAAGTCAGGTGCCTTTTGATAGGCTTGGTATTTTGCCAACAATGCGGTAATCTCACCTTCGGCTTCGGCCTTGCGGCGCGACGCATAACCTTCTGCTTCACGAATCGATTTATCTTGCGAAGCGAGTGCTAACGGGAGCATTTGGTTGCGTTCACGGCGTGCTTCGTTGACCAATTTATCTCGCTGTTGAATCGATGCGTTCACCTCGTCAAAAGCTGGCTTCACACGATCTGGAGGAATCGCGCGTTGCATCTGCAAGTCGACAATCATGATGCCGCTTTGCAAAGCTTCAAGATTAGCTTTTAATTCGGTAAGCGCTGCCAGTGCAATCTCTTCGCGTTTGCCGGTGAGAATTTCATCTGCCGCGTAATCGCCAATGATGCGATGCATGGTGCTGCGAGCTACGGCATTGATGATCGCTTCCGCTTCTTCTTCATTCAAACGCAGCGCAAAATCTCTTGGCTCAGAGACTCGCCAGATGACGTTCCACTCCACGACAGCGGCGTAAAGGTCACCGGTCAGGATCAGCATTTCCTCAGGATCGTCACGTTCGATCGTCAGAGGAGATCCTCGCTGGGCAAGTTCCGAAGTACCCCAAGGCAAACGGAGCGTTCGCTCGGAGCAGTCGACCAAGATTCGCTCATCGATCCAAGGGAGTTTGAAATGTAAACCAGGTTCAGCAGTCGTATAAAATTTGCCCCATCGGAGCACAACGGCCTTTTCGTACTCGCGAACGGTGTAGAAACCGCTCCAGGCAAGATACAAAATGGTTGAGAGCGCTACCACGGCTGCGAGGCCCGTGAAGACTTGTTGCGTATCGACGTTGGGCTCGATATCTCTTCGAAACTTCTGATTCAAAATACGACTCCTCGATCCGTAAGAGGCCTCGATCGATGAGGCTGATAAAAAGCGTCTCTAAATGGTGGGCCGATATTCGGCCCGAAAGAGGCGCGCGGGAATAAACGTAATGGCTGGAGGGGACTTGGAAAGTCTGTGAAGCGGTAAAGCTTACGTCACGAATGGCTGGCACGACTCTTTAGCCAGCCCATTTAGCCCCTGATATCTCGTTTATTTGGTGAGGATCAGTTTCCCTTGCTTGGTGATCTGCAACCGGTACACAGAACCACCATGGTCAATGAATATTTGGCGTTCGGCTCCGAACAACTCGTCGGATGTGATGAGTT
>JBILTA010000723.1:0-2945 GCA_044371785.1 Pirellulaceae bacterium
GGTCGAGAGAAAAACGAAAGCTCGATGAACCTGTTTGTCATTTTGCGACAGGGCGTAACTCTGCCCATCGAGCGATTGCAAATCAAATGAGATATGAATCCGCGGTTCGCTTTGTCCAATTGCAAGCGAAGCCCCACTAAGCCTAACTGCAATAATAGACCACACCAACATCCAAGTTCTTGGCCCCATGGCAACCCATCCCCCAAAATGTTGCTTTACCAACTAACGTAGCCGCTTGATCCACACATGATTTCCATATACCGTTCGGTATACCAAGCTGTCTGCAGTATACCGATCGGTATACTCAGTAACAAGGGCCATGAGATCGTGTTCTACAAGAACGTTCATGAGCCTTAGGAAATCGAGGCTTAAGATGCTGGTAATTTAGAGGCACTTAACGATTCCACCAGCGTTTAGGATAGTGATAGGAATTCGTCACCTTAGATTGTTAGGCAGACATAACGATTCAGAGCAAGGTTAAGTCAGTTTTCTTCATGAGTCCAACAATGCACTCCCGAATACAGTTTTTGCTGCCGTTTTTTGTCCTGTCCTATCTATTGAATATCCAGGCAAAGGCTATGGAACAGCAGAATCGTAAGGTTGCGATTCTGGTTCGCCCTTCGCTTTGGTCTGAACTAAAAACCGAAATCTCCCAATACATGGCAGATGTGGAAATTAAAGAGAAGGTTGAATTCGATGTTATACGGGAGAATTTCCAGACGCCCGCTGAAATACGCACGAGCCTCAAGAGCCTATGGCAGGAGAAAGGAATCGAAGGCGCCATCCTGATCGGCGCGCTGCCAATGCATCGATTCTATATGCACGAACATGCGAATCCGAATCCACTCTATTTTGAAGATTTTTCCGTGGAGTATCAAGACGCTAATGGAGATGGAGCAGCAGAGTCGTACTCAGGCACTCTAGATTTGAGCATATGGGTCGCCAATATTCGCGCATCGGAAAGCCAAAACGAAGACAATGTCCACGGGTTGAGGCATTACTTCAACAAAGTAAAGAGATTTAGAAGTGGCCAACTCCAATACGAAAAACGTGCCATAATAGTGACCGATGCCGAACTTGGGCTGCGCTCTGATGAAGCCAAACTTGGACGTGTTCTCTTTGGCAAGTCGGGCGTCGAGCTACTGGCAACTCCCAGGAATACACTTGGTCTTTTTCGCAATGCATTTCGTGACAAGTCGTACGCCATATGCACGATGGGTGTGCACTCCGATTGGTCAGGCCAGGAACTAGAAGAAGGTGAACTCACCTCAAGAGAAATCAGTGAGATGAAGACGGGCGCGATTCTGACCTTGAATCACGGCTGCTTTACCGGCAACTGGTGTGTGAGCGAGAAGGAACGGACCGGCATTTCCACGGCCCAAGCCTGGATTTTTGGTGAAGGAGTCGGTATCACCGTAGTTGCCAATGTTCGCAGCGGCTGCATCTATGGGTATCCAAACCTTTGTGAATCACTGCGGGACGGCAATTCGATCGGCATGGCTTACCTCGCGGCGAAAAAGGATGGTGAAGCCGAGATGCATGGCGAGTATCCTGACGGCACAATCGTTTCGGGCGTTTTAATGCTGGGGGATCCGTTTCTCAAATTTCAGACAAACGAGAAGACAAAATAGAACGGGAGCGATAGCATAAAACGGCCTATCTGGGAGCACTGCCGTCGCTTGTTTGTACGATCTCGACCAGCATAGGCTCGAGCCGTTTGGCGTACATTGCGTAACCTGCTGCGGAGAGATGGATGTTATCCGAGGTAAATAGCTCTTTCTTTAGTATTCCCTTCTCATCTACAAAGTCATTCCACATATCGAGAACTTGAACCTTTGGATTATCTTCGAGTTGTAATGGCTCAAGCGCCCTATTCGTTTTTTTGATGTCGTCGTAAAAGCGATTTCCGGGTGAATGTGCTGGAAGTATCTTGGCAACGATAATGGGCACATCGGGAAACTTCGATCGCAAATTCTTCATACACATTTCGATTCCACGAGCTGCAGAATCGATGCCCGTTTCTGGTGTGAAGAACATATTATTGTTCCCGATCATGAGTAAGATCGCACGTGGCTGCAAACCATCCACTCCGCCATGATCCAGTCTCCAGAGAACGTTTTGCGTCTTGTCACCTCCAATACCGATATTGATTGCCTTCAGCTTCGGAAAGTGTTTTTTCCAAGCATCTCCCCATTGGATAGTGATGCTATCTCCGACGAGCAATACGTCGCATGGTCCGGAATTGGCTTGAACATAATCCACTAACTTAGCATGGGTTTCAAGCCAACTCGAACCTCCCCAATTGCCAGCGGACGGTACAACAGGCCACATTGCGGGAAGGTGCTTGTTCGCTTCTCGACCCGGCCGACGATCATGCTCAGGTTGAAGAACATAACCCTTCTCCTCCTCCGTCAATGGCCAACCCTTTTTCTGAGGCTCTGCGGTCTCGTATGGGTACTCCTGAGCATTAAGATGCAATGCTTGAGACATCAGCAGAAGGAGTGTAAGCAATGTCATTTGTGAGTTCATAGGACAGATCAGGCCCTTAGCAAAATGTTGTTTCAGAAGTTACTTGCTGTAATGTCTCGATTTGAAAGTTAATTGAGCTTTGCTGGCAACCGTGTATTCCACGAACCAAGCGAAACAACCAATTACACGACAAACATTCGTTCAATCATCGATGAAAGGACGTTACTTCACACCCCTAATCCATTTTGGCCTGTGTTGGCGCACGATCAAGCCATCAATGCTCGGTCGAGAAACTGTGGCTAACTAGGTCGCGACCAAGCTACTCAAGGCCTTGAGCCCCGTGGGTGGCTCAAGTTGCCAGGGAATGATCACGACTCGTCTTGCCAAACTTTCCTTCACTTCACGCAGATACTTCTGCTCATGCGCTTGGCGTTGTTTTAGGATGGGATCGGTGATTGGAAGCGGACTTAAAACTT
>JBILTA010000006.1:0-27149 GCA_044371785.1 Pirellulaceae bacterium
GGGCAAGATGAGCAGCGTTAATATCAAAAACCTTAGCAACATCGTCAATCGTAAAAGGGGGGCCCATCTTAAACTAATTCACAAACCCACCCAAGGAACCACCTCCCCAAGCCACCCCCATTCAGCTGAAAAAATCTCTATCCACTTGAGATCATTGCGTCCCTACAATGCTGCTAGACATGTTCCAGCTAAAGCTTGATGCTCGCCGGACATGTGCGGATTTGGCCATCGCAAAGATTTCAGGGAGTGACTTCGAAAATGATGTTCCGCCTCATCAATCCTCATCATTACCTATCCTTTGGCATTCTTGTCCTGAGCCTGGCCGCTATCACTGCCCCTGCAGAAGCCCAAAGTCCACTTGAGAAACTCGAAAACAAGTTAAGGAATAAACCGACGCCCGATGCCGAAGTTGTTCCTCCTCCACCTGCTGAAGAATTGCCTGGCCCGGATCCAAAGATCGGCCCTTTGCCTGATAAAGTGCCCGCTCGCGAAACGATGCCTAAACTCCAAGATGGCCCCAATTTAACGGACCCCGATTCACCCATTCCCGAACCGGTTTATCTTGGCTTAGAAGTTCAATCTCTTGAACCCGACGAAATTGGGGTGTTGGTGACCGAAGTCGTTGATAAGTCACCCGCCTGGAAAGCAGGTCTCATGGTTGGTGATCGGTTGCTTGGTTACAACGGCGAAGCGATTGATGGTATCGAGTACTTTAGTCGCCGATTGGGAACAACAAAACCAGGTGATACGATTCGCTTTATCGTAGACCGCAATGGTCGCAACATGGCCGTTCCGATTGTCGCTCAACGATTCGAACTCGCCGAACGCTTGGGCAATGTTCCGCGCCCACTCCCTGAATCACTCCCCCTAACTGGCCCGCTGACAACTCCCGACGATAGCCGTTCCTGGTTAGGCTGCTCGGTGGCAGACCTCAGCGAAACATGGCGGCGACAGTTTTCCATTCCTGCTTACCGCGGTGCCGCGGTGTCGGATGTGGTCGCCAATTCGCCCGCAGCTTCAGCCGGAATAAAGCCTGGTGATGTTATCATCGAGATCGGAGGCCGCGCCGTTGAAAGCGCTCGCGATCTCACCCAATGGCTCAGCGAAGTAAAGCCGGGAACACCCGCCAAAGTCTCATATTTCCGCGGCTTAACTGCAAAAGTGGGAGAACTCACCGTGGGTTCGATTGCAGGCCCCGTGGATGGACAGGGGCAAATCGGCCCCATCCCAGATCTGGGACGCCCCAACTTGGAAGGTCTTCCCGTTGCAGATCAAGTCGAATATCTACGCGCTGAAATCTTTGAAATGCAGCAACGACTCCTCGAACTTCAACGGGAACTCGATCGGCTTCAGCGTTCTGTGGGTACACCCAAATGACGTGTTAAAATTTGTTGCCCTTCTGGACTTACGCCACCTGGGACATTCGGTTGATTGATCTCCAAAAAAATCTTGAATGAGTTCGCTTGGTTGGCAGAGAACACGACATTGGCACGCGTGATTTCCATTACGCCGGTCGGATTCGCGTTCCAAGCTACTACGTAGAGCTGCCCACCCAAAATCGGCTTGGGCGTAAAGTAGTAGTACTGTGTCATCAAGTAGACTAACGGCTGTGGATCACCCGTAAAACCTTGGAACTGTATTCGCTGAACTTTTTGAAAGCGATCAAAATAGTAAGTGATCGTTCCACTTAAGTCCGTTAAACCGGTCCCCGTCACCAACGGAGCTCGATAACCATCCAACTCTTTGGAACTTGAAATCGTCGACACCCTCGGATAACGCTGCACAACCCAATCCGGTGTTGCATCAAAGCGAAAAAATTCGCGAAAGTCGACCGCTGCGGCAGGTGGTATTCCCTGAAGCGAGCCGCCCCCTGGCCCATTTGCGTTTGGAACACCCGCATACGGAGACGATGCGGTTTGCACCGACGCATTGCTGCCACTGCCCCAGGTGGCTGGAGATATTTGAGGCTGCCCATTTTGACCGCCCGAATTATTCAGTGAGCGAGGATCACTGGGAAAACTCCAACCATTGGCTGCAGTATTCTTTTTATCCGTCCCCGGTGAGCTTCCCGATTGCAAATACGATTCGAATTGTGCAAGCGAACCTTTGGCCGTATCCCAAAGCTCACTTGCGTTTTCACCCGACACTGCGGTGATATCTTGTTCGTTGCGTCCTTGAGTTGATTGATGCACCATCCATGGAGTCCCGGCCGCGCTGGCTAATAGCGCAACCCACTTGAACGAGAACTTATTTTCCATGACTATCCGTTCCTGACTCCGATTTCCTGGCTATACGCCACTTATCAGTCATCGACGCTTGAGCCGAAAAGCTTTCTAAAAGCGCAACCGCGCGATGTATTCCCGATTAAAGCTCCAATCCGTTTGCTGGGCAAAACAGTTCTATTCCTTGCATCTGCTGCGTCAAGCAACTTTCACACACCATATTTTGGCAACGGCACTCATTCGTTGATTCAATTGCTGCGAATAACCTTATCCAAGTGCATTGCGGGTAGGCACTGGAGCTAGGTTGTGTAAGATCAGTATTTACGGAAGAAACCGAACGTTCAGCAATTACGACTTGCACGGCTTTTTCCTAATGCGAAGACTAATCCAATCGCAATCTCAGGACATTAAATAACCGCCTTAACTTCGACGACAGCCTATAAGACTATGAGCCTAGCAGACATCGATACTTGGGAGATTTTGACATCCAGTTTTGGAGAACAAATCATCCGGCAAATGCTGGGGCAAGCACCTCTAGAGGAAGACACATCCGAGGTTCCACAAAACTATCGCCATCGCCTGCTCAATGCTTTCTGCGAGCAACAAGTATTCTGGCGAAAACGGAGCTGGCCGCGATTCCCTCGCGAAGCAACATGGTTCTGGACAGACACTCTCCTGCAACAAGCAAGCGATTGGCAAACAGCACTCTATAAAGCATCCCTGTTCCCAGACACTGTCCCAGTGTTCGATCTGTGCTGCGGTGCCGGTGTGGATGCGGTTGCCCTCAGCTATCAGCATGCCGTAACCGCAATCGATATCGATCCCCTGGCATGTTATCTCACACAAGCCAACTACGATTGGAACAAACTTGATTTTGCACCCGATGGCAGTCCACGTCCGCAGCGATCTTTTGCTGTCGAGTGCGCTGACGTCTTGGATCAAATCGAGGACCTCACTGACTGGGTCCACATCGATCCCGATCGCCGGCCCGAAGAGCAACGCACAACTTCTGCCGAGTGGATGCAGCCGTCACTCGATGCCTTGGAAACTCTATTGCACCAATGTCCGGGCGGCATGATCAAACTTGCTCCTGCGACCGAAGTTCCCGCCCCATGGTCGGAAAAATGTTGTCGTCTCTGGGTGGGTGATCGTCGCCAATGCCGCCAACAACTGCTGATCTGGGGATTACCTCAGTTCCCCTCTGGTCAACTCGGTGCCATCTCACTGGACGCTTCCGCGAACGCCCTTCCCTTCTTAGCCGAATCGCAACCGTTTGCCGACAGTACCCTAACACCGAACCAGTTTGTTTTTGATTTCCACCCCAGCCTTCGCGCCTCCGGACTCTCCGCCGCTTTTGCCATTTCACTGGGTATCGAATCTCTGGGCGATGTCTCTGGCTACCTTACAGGTCCAAACCCAATCGAACATTCGCTGGTCGACTGCTACCAAGTCATTGAAGCCATTGCATGGGATGAGAAAAAAGTTCGCAAGATGCTGCGAGAAAAGAGTATTGGCACACTCGTCGTAAAGAAACGTGGCTGCAAAGGTCTCGATCCCAATAAACTCCAACTCTCCTTACCGGACAAACGCGGTGAAAAGTCAGGGACATTGATACTTGCAGAAATCAACAAGAAACAAATGGCCGTCTTGGTTCAGCCATGGAATTCCAGGCAGCCTTAGAGCAACCGCGTCTCAGAGATAGTACCTCCACAATGAATCGCTTACCCACAACCCCGCTTCGGTGAGCGATACTCGCTCCCCCCTATACTCCATCCACCCCTGCTCGATGTGCTGCTCGATCTGAGTAAGAATTGACGTTCGTAAATCGGGAGGCCGAGCCATATCTAAAGCACCCAAATCTACCCCCTGCAACTTTCGCATACCGAAAACGAAACGCTCCCGAATCACTTGTTCTTCGCTCAATAGCTCTTCCTCAGCCACTGGACTTTCCCCTTTCATCAATTTCTTGATGTAGGTCGTCGTACTACGATGCTTCACGCCACGCCATGCATCGACAAAATAAGCGGCTCCAGCGCCAAAGGCCCAATAACTTTTTCCATTCCAATACGTTTCGTTATGCAAACATTGCTCTTGGTTTAGAGCAAAGTTAGAAACTTCATAGTGATCGTAGCCCCTGCTCAACAATTTCTGCCGAGCAGACTGGTACATTCTCAGCTCCAGGTCCTCATCGACCGATTTCAGTACGCCCTTTTCGCGCATTCCCCAAAAGCGACTCCCCTTTTCAAAGGTGAGGCCGTACGTTGAGAGATGCCTAATATCTAGAGCCAGCGCGGAATCCAAGTCTTCGTCCCAGCTATCCACGGTTTCACCAGGCACACCAAAGATCAAGTCCAATGCCACACGGGGCATTAATTCCCGCAGCATGCTCAAACTCGCTCGTAGTTGCTCGGGCGAATGATCACGTTCCAATAACTTCAGTTTCGCAGGCTGAAAACTTTGACCACCGACACTCACGCGATTGATACCGAGCGACTTCCACAAAGCCACTTTGGGAACTGTTACATCATTTGGATTCACTTCGATCGAGAACTCACGCACGCTCTCAAGCGGAAACCACTGTCTTAACAACTCAAACAAGCGCAACGTTTGTCGGTCATCGAGTAGAGAAGGCGTACCGCCTCCGACAAAAATCGTGGTAACTTGCCTCGGAGTTCGAAGCGACTGAAGATCGATGGCAAGCGCATCAAGATATGCATCAATCAACTCATTGCGGCCAGCAATCAGAGTGAAATTACAATAACCGCAGTGGTGATGACAGAAAGGAATATGTACGTAGGCTGAAACAGGTTCGGTCATTGACGGCGAGCACAAATCATTATTCATTGGATGACTCGCGTCCAAACACCAACATTACAGCCATAGATGAAGACGCCCTTGCAACATGTCGGGTAGCGACTTCTTTACCCAACGTTCAATTTGTTTATCGGTATATCGAGTACTGAAATGGCCGGCGATCACCAGCTCATTTTTGAACTCGTGTTGCCTCGCAACAATATCATCCAAATGCGTATGCCCATGCTTATGGATCTTTTCCTTCCGATGACCGGGAGCAACGAAGGTCATCTCCATGATCAACACTTGCGTTTGATAGAAGTCTGGATTTAAATCCAGACCTGCAGGAGCCGTATCGCCCGTATAGCCGATGAGCGGAATACGAACTTCGCGTGTGATCTCGATACCTTGATTCTTGAGGTCGCGAATTTCGTGGCCTGCTAAACTAAGATATTCGGGCTTCAGTTTCTTTCTTCGCTCCCATACGATGTAGCCTAACGATGGGATCGTGTGTTTTGTTTCAACCGCCGAAACAACCAGCTCGCGCGTCAACTCAATCTCTTGACCGGGTTCGACACCGATTAATTCAACGGGTAATCGTCCGCGATCCAAGCGGCTGAATATCTTCAACATATGCTGGATTGGCTCTACCGACATTGCTGGAACATAAACGGTCGGTGGCTCCATCTTCATCATTCGACGCCGCGACACATAGACCGCCAAAGCGGCCACATGATCCATGTGCGTATGACTCAACATGAAGCAGGGAGTATTCATGAAGTCCCACGGTTGAGCCCCAAAATCGAACCCCAGCTTCAACTCGCAAATTCGCCAATACGTTTGAACCGCAGCTCGCGAATATCCTTCGATTGTCCAAGGCCCATGCTTCAATTGTCGAAAAGGTGCGTTATCCATTTAGGGCCTTAAGGCTTCAAAACCAAAACTATGACTCAATTAATGCTGAACGCTCA
This sequence comes from Pirellulaceae bacterium, assembly GCA_044371785.1. Lineage (GTDB taxonomy): Bacteria > Planctomycetota > Planctomycetia > Pirellulales > Pirellulaceae > JAFLCP01. The sequence goes on from JBILTA010000006.1 coordinate 5,987, forward strand.
AGGGACAATCTGTGACTCGAAAGCGTTTGCTGGTAATCAGGAAAATGACAGATTCCCCCCATTTTGCAACCCTAAATTGCGGTCCTGGGGCTCGTTCCTGTATCGGAAACCTATCAACGAGGAGCGTATGGTAAGTTGGAACGCTTGACCATATCGGCCACCACCGAATCAACTTCGGCCACATCAATCTCCTCCGTAAACCGCTCCCCTTTGCCTAGCCACAACGGACCGAGTTCATCGTCTTGTTTGGCTTCCAAGCCATAATGGCGAGTCAATTCCAATGTTGCCAAGAACATTCCAACCAGAGCACTTTTGTGCATCCCGGGCTGAAAGTACTCCGTCAACTCGCGCCGGCCACCCGCCTTGATATCTTCGTGAATACGCTTCATGTAAACATGAATCGGAGTCTCGTCGTAAATCACGCTTGTTTGAGGTGTAGGTTGCTTCTCCTTCAGAATACGGCCAAAGGCGCTAACCAAATCCCAAATCTCAACGTCGGCAATCGGCTGCTCACTGATATCCTGCTTACGAACCGGAAGATCATTCGCCATTCGACCATATCGCAACTGACACTTCTGACTCTGCTCGTCCAAAATGCTGGTCGCTTCGCGGATCTTTTTGTATGCCAACAAACGCTGCACCAACTGATCTGCCGGATCGTCCACTTTCGGCTCCGCTTCGGCGGTCGCAGTGGATTGGGCCGTCTCGGTTTTAGGCATCAAGTGCTTGGACTTAATCTCCAGCAAAATGCTAGCAACTTCAATAAAGTCAGCGATATCGTCGATCTGCAATTTTTCAATGGCATCGAGAAAAGAGAAAAATTGTTCGGTGACATGAGCGAGCGTAAGTGAAGAAACGTCTAACTCTTCACGACGTACCAAATAAAGGAGCAAGTCGAGTGGTCCGCAGTAGGATTCAAGTTCTACTTGGAAAATTCCACTCATTCCAACTCCTCCACACCCATCCGATGACTGCGGAAAATGATAACCTGGGAAAGAAGCCAGCCACACAGTTTGCTAGAATACCGAAAACCGCCGTTCAAATCAGCCCCAATTCGCTTGCATCAGCCATGCAATCGACGACATAATGCGGAGGTGGACAAAGAGTTCCTTACATGGAAGTATGCTGGAAACGAGACGGAAAGATGGCGGCGCGAGAACGGATTTTCGACGATGAGATTTTCGAGGACTTTGGTCCCGACTGTTATCTCCCTTTTCCGCGCCTTAATGTCCAGCGTTTTGATGCCTCGATTCCTCAGCGTCGCCGGCCATCTCGCATCATTGCCACACGTTGGCCTTCCATCGCTGAGCCGCTAGTGATCCAGTCGCATTCCTCAGCGGAGTCTCATGACGATGAAAATGAAAATGATGTCGTCATCGAAGAATTGAGAACGGGTGTTCGCAAAAATGTGCCACGCGTTCCCGGCGTTTACGGCATGCTCGACTTGCGTGGCCGATTGATTTATGTCGGCAAAAGCAAGTCGTTGCGGGGGCGATTACTCAGTTATTTCCTGCCCCATAACGAAGAAGAAAAAGCGGGACGAATCGTCCAAACAACTCAATCAATCGTGTGGGAACCCCAACCTTCGGAGTTCGCAGCCCTTCTGCGGGAACAATACTTAATCCGCCATTTTCAGCCCCGCTTTAACGTGCAAGGAATGCCTAAACGGCAGCGCCCGGTTTACCTTTGCCTCGGCAAACCACCGGCAGAAATGCTTTATGTTTCGCACCTCCCTGACTCGCGCGCCGTCGCCTGCCAAGGCCCGCTAATGGGCTCAGGACGCGTTCGGCGGGCCGTGGAGGTCTTGAATCGCATCTTCGGCCTACGCGACTGTAGCAACCAGACTAGTTTTTCCTTTACCGACCAATTATCGCTCTTCGATCTCTCGCCTCGGCCAGGTTGCCTCAGACTCGAACTGCAAACATGCCTCGGCCCATGTGCGGGAGCCTGCAATCGCGCTAGCTACGAAAAACATGTCCACCAAGCTCGCGCCTTTTTGCTTGGTGAAAATGAACAGCCACTTCAAATACTTGAACATCAAATGCAAACGGCTGCAGAGCGAACGCATTTCGAACAAGCAGCCCGTTTGCGAGATGACTTAAAGCATGTTCAATGGCTTTCGCGCAAGTTAAAACATTTTGCTGAAGCGCGACAAAAGTTCTCGTTTGTTTATCCCGTGAAGGGAATGGATGGACGCGATTGCTGGTACATCGTACGTCATGGCGAACTGTGCGCGGTACTCTCAGCACCACGCACCAAAACGGAACTTAAGAAAGCGACGCGCGTCGTTCACGATTGGCTATCAGAGAAACCTCAAGTGGGCAAATCGATTCCTTCTCGCCCCGAAACCGTTGCTCTCATCTCTGGTTGGTTCCGCTCCAACCGAACGGAACTACAACAAGTATTCTCACCCGATTCACTTACAACTTCGTCGGTGTAACTTCGACCGACTTATCTTGGGCTACCGTCGGACTTTTGCTATCAGCCTTACCATTGGTGCTGGGGCCGGCTTGTTTGAGCGCGGTGATTACGGTCGACTCAACTAGAGTATCTCGCAAAATAATCGGTTCAGAATCGGGAGGATAAATGGCCAAGACGGGAATCGAAGCGCTTTTCAGCTCCGCCAATTTCCTCTTGATCTCAGGAGACTGATCCGTCCAATCCGCGATCAGCGGGACCACTTTGTTTTGCTTGATCAGTGAGGCCACATTTTCCGTTTCAATCGCCGTCACCAAATTAAGCTTGCATGTCAAACACCAATCTGCCGTGAAGTCGATCATCACCGTCTTGCCTTCAGAACGCAATTGAGCCAGCTTCACTTCGCTGAAAGGCTGCCATTCGATACGTTTATCTATGGGGCCAAGATAGGTAAAGCAAAGATATGAAAACAGTCCAATCAAAAAAGCCGATGCTCCCCAGGCTTTAGCCTTAGAGGAAAACGGAGACCACGCGGGAACTTTGCCAATCAACCAGCATGCAAACCAAACGACCATCAACAGTGCCAGAGTGGCGATACGATAGTCTCGATTTACCGTTGAAACCAAAAAGACCACAGTAAAGAGCAACGGAAAAGCCATCACTTCCTTAAGCGTATTCATCCATTCCCCTGGCTTGGGCAGCCAGAAGAGCAATTTAGGATTGATCGCCAACACAATATATGGAAAGGAAAGTCCAATGCCGATGGCGGTAAACAAACTCAACACCACCCACCACGGCTGACCGATACACGCACCAAATACAACACCCAAACCTGGCCCACTGCATGGCGTCGCCAGTAATGTCGTAAAGAAACCTTTGAAGAACGCACCGACGGGCCCTTCCTGTTGCATCAATTCGCCCGACTTTTTGGTTTGCGCGAATCCAGGAATTGGAATCTCCCAAACTCCCAAGAAGCTGAGCGCCATGGCAAATACAATCACCGTAATGGCGACCTTGAATTCGGTCAGCGTGAACTGCTCACCCCAACTAAATTGTGCTGAAGCTAAGTTGGCTCCAATGTTAATGGCAGCCAATGCCCACAACACCGACATGATGCCGAAGATGAACCAAAAGTCCAAAACTTCAATACGATGAACGTCTTGCTTTCCTTTCGAGGCAAAGCCCATGATTTTTAGACCAATCACAGGCAGCACGCAGGGCATAAAATTCAAGATGAATCCACCAACCAATGCAAAGCCCACATAGCTGAGCCAACCCATGAAGCTCAGCGGTGCAGCGGGAACAATTTCCCCCGGTTCGCTTCCACTGCCAACTGCGGCCGTGGCAGCAACTGCGGCGGATTTAAACCACTCCAGTCTCTGTGGATGTCCGGCAACATCTTTAAACTTAACTTTTGCCAAAGCAAACTTGCCACTCTCCCCACCACCACTGTTACTATCGATGACTAATTCGCCACCAAAGGAGAATCCAAGTGGTTGATCGCAACTTTTATCATCACAAGCTTGAAAGCCAACGAGACCTTTGATGATCCGCTTTCCGTCAGTGGCGTCGCCTGGAACTTCAAAGGGAATAGCCCATTTCACTTCGCCTTTATGAAAGGAAATGGGAGGTTGACCGGGAACCAGTTCTTCTTTTACGGGGGCAGGACTTGCTTTCGGCAGAGCAACCTTCAAATCCCCTTTCTGGTCCAGAACCAAAAGCGTCTTGAAATTGGTCTCTTCATTCTCTACGTCCACGGGATAAAGATGATAGCCAGCGTCGGGAGTCCCAGTAATCACAATTTCGCCTTTACCACCGGGTGGCAATTTGGCGGGTTTCATTTCGACCGACCAAGCGACATGACTATCTGCATCGCGATAAGGGCCTTCTTCCGCCGAAGGAGCCGCCTTAATAAATCCCTTAAAACTCACTTCAACTTCTTCATCGCTGATCGGTTTGCACGAACCGTTTTCGATGCAAGTTTGGCCATTGATGACAATCACTAACTTCAAAGCTTGAGCATCTACACCTTCAGCAAGCTGAATCGGAGCCGTCCAAGTCACACTTCCAAAATGCTCTTCGATAGGCAAGTCACCGAAAGCAACCGACTTAACCACCTTAGGTGGTTTATTGCTTTGAAAAGGACCAGTTAGCTTGCACTGATCCCCCTTGATTTCAATTTCCGTCTTGATCGGCCCGCCTGGCTGCTGTGTTATGGAGTAGATGTACCAGGGATCTGACAGCGTTGCCGTGACCTGCAAAACCCCCTCACGTTTCCCTTCGTTGACTTCGAACGACGCAGAGAACTCTACTGGTTCACCCGCATCCACACCAGGGATTGCAAAGTTCCCAAAGTCGCCGAACTCTTGACCACGAGTATTCGACCACATTCCCATGGTCACGAATAAAGCCATGGCACAAATATACGAGGTTTGAGTCACTATGGATTGTCCGATGGACATGTTGTCCCTACTCCTTCAACATTCACGATCAAATCGCGAGTCTGTGTCAGTGTTTTCAACCGATGCTTCAAGCCATATCCTACACCAAGGCTCACGACATCACACTACGTTGGCTGGCTGCAATCGCTTGGGCTCCCGTCGCCAGTTCTGCCAGTCTCTGTTTAACAAAAGTTTCTTTGCCTGGGAATTGGAGTTCATCAACCGCCAGCCAGCGAATCCACTGCACCCCAGACAAAAGAACAGAACTCCTGTACAGTACCAAAAGAATACCCAACTCGTTTTCATTTAGCCTATTTTCACGCTGGTACTCAATCAACCCAGTCTGCCAATCCACATTGGGGGCCGATTTCGTCAACGAGCCCAACATTCGAACCAAATCCGTTGCGACCGTATCGATGCGAACTGCCCCATAATCGATCAGCCCCGAACATTTCGTCCCTTGAAATAACACATGATCATGCCAAATGTCGCGCATCACGTACTGGCAAGGAAAAGTGTATTTTGACCAATACGTCAAATCCGCTAAAAAGGTTGGCTTTAACGGAGCGATTTGCTGCAAAATAGTCGCCGCATCCCTGGCCCAGGTCTCATTCACAAACTTTTGAAGAGCGGCTCCCAGTTCTTCAATAGCCGTCGGAGTCAAAGCCTGCAAACGCCAAATTCGGTCCATAATGGCCGGAGCCAGCTGCATTCCAATGGCATTGGCATCCCCATGAGGCGCAAGGTCTCGCCAAGCTGCATGTAGTTGTCCTAAAGCGCGACAGGCGGACTTCAATCGCTCTTCACTCGGTTCTAACCAATAATCCGCTTTCCCCTGCAACCAAAAAGAGAGTTCCCAGAATAGACCTTCCGCTTCAATAAAGCTCTCTCCAAAACGAGGCTCCATTGTGATCGGACGCCCCATTCTGGGACGAATAATCGCTGGTACCGTCTCGAGCCCTTTGCTGCGAGCATAAAACATACAGCGATGAATTTCGGTGAGTTTCGAAACCGAGGGATGAGGTTTAGGCCATTGTCTCAAACAGTACTCCTGCCCCTCCCCCATCACTTGCCAAACTTTTGCCCCGCTCAAGCCCCCATCGCCCCCTAATTGGCGATAACGTTCCGCAGCAACTGGTATCAGGAATTCGCTAACGACTTTGGCAGGAAACTCCTCCTTGCTGTACGATATAGAGAGCCACGAATTGGATGGGGCTTCTGAGTTATACATCGTTAAGGTATTCGCAGCTTTATGTTGATCATCGGCACAATGGATTGGACTTCGAACATTGGGGCCACTTCCGCCTATTGCCCAAATTGCGGACTTAAACAGCTCTTCCGTCATAAATGTTCTCGACCATTTCTGACCCTCTACTTCATACCATGTATCCCTCTTGGACGCACGCTCGAATATCTACAATGTACCGTTTGCAAAGGTACATTCGGATTGGAACTGCTTCAAGTATCACCCCACGTTAATGATCGCTTGCAATCTATTGTACCATTCGAAGAAGACCTCCTGCGGGCCATGGCAACCATCATGCTGGAAGATGGAGGAATTGAAGAAGTCGAAATTGGAGCCGCTCAATTTGCCTTTCAACACTTGACGGGGCAGGAACTTTCACGGGATGAGTTGGGCGAAGTATGCGATATCGTCGCCCGTATGAAGCAAACCACCGTAAACTTCCTAAGACAAGCCGAAGATCGTTGGGATGATGAACATCGTGTCAAACTGGCTCAAGCAATGTTCTGGACTGCTTCCGCCACTGGTACTATTTCCAAAGAAAGAACGACCGCATTGATGGCGCTGGGACGAATTCTCAATATTTCGGAAGATCGATACAAAGAGATTATCGCGATGACACTTGATTGGCATCGCAATCGTTAACGCCAGCTTTTCCACTATCCATTCCAGGATATCCCATCCCACTTCTCCATTCGCTCTACAAGCTTGACGGCATCTTCGGCAAATGTTTGCAACAACACTTCCCCTTTTTCCCGTGTGGCCAGGTGAGGCCAACCAATATGTCCCATGTCGGAACGATCTTTGGTTATCCAACCACGAGCCGCGGGATCAAAACTTCGCCCTGGTTCAATCGGCGGCAACTGCTGATATTCCCCCACCAGCGAAGCATCAATGGCCAACATCATGCTCGTCTCCCACTCGCATGCATGCCCCATCTCGCGTTGATAGATCGTCGGCTCTTTCAACCATGGCTGACTCCCTAAAGTCCAATAGGTCGACAAAAGCAACAACAAATCGTTGCGACTGCGATACTTCTGCCGCGCTTCGAACACAACTTGCTTTCCGGGCACATCGTTCCCCCCATGTCCATTGAGAAACAACAGCCGCTTAAAACCAGCAGTAATCAAATTGTCTGCCAACGAGTGTAGAGCATCCAAATAACATCGAGGTGAAGCAGATAAAGTTGCGCCGAAATCGAGATGATGATCCGAGTTCCCTAACCACAGCACCGGCGTAAACAGCGCTCGTTCTCCCAGTAAGCCATTCATTCGCCGCACAATTTCCGTCGTCAAAAATGTATCCGTCCCACACGGCATATGATGACCATGTTGCTCTACCGCTGCGACAGGAATCACAATCGGCAAATCGCGCGACAGTGATGCGATCCGCGGCCAAGTCATGTTGATGAATTGCATAGAAATCTGCTTTCAATCAAAGAAGGATTACGAAGAGAATAGCAGGGCGAGGCCACCGACAAGCTGCCAAACGGAGTCAGTGTGGCCAATAAACGAGACCTGGAGTTTTCGTACGCATTTTGTAAAGCACGCCACCCCCAGTGATGTAAAGCGTGCGAAGATCATCGCCGCCAAACGCACAATTGGTCACTTCGTCTGTAGGCACATTCTGAAATGCCAGCAACTTGCCGTCAAAATCAAACACGTAAACACCACCCTTCAACGCTGCGTCAGGCTCATGTGGCGGCTTGGCTTCATTGGTTCCACCGGCAACAAATAGTCTCCCTGCCAGGTCTTGTTTGATTCCGTCGGGTCCCCGACCATTACCCCAATCAAAAAGCACTTTGCCACTGTTGGGCTTCACATCACCGCGGCTATCGAGTTCAAATCGCCACAACTTCCGTGCCCCACCGAGTCGGTCATTGGCGTTGTCAGCCACAAACAAGAATTTATCATCGGGCGATAAGGCAACTCCATTGGCGCGTTGGACTTCGCGACCAAGAACTCGATTTACCGAACCATCAACATTAATGCGATAAACGCCTTCGATCGTTTGGCCATCGGCATCGCGAATCTGCATGTCGTCTCGAGGCCCATAACGTGGATCCGAGAAATAAATCCGCCCCGCGCGATCAAGACATAGATCATTCGGTTGATTGTATTTTTTGCCTTCGAAAGACTCGGTCAATACTTCCAGCTTGCCATCACGTGACAATCTGGTCACTCTCCTCAACACAGGCTCACAGCAAACCAAACGTCCCTCTCGATCAAAAAGCAAGCCATTGGTACCCGCTTTATCTCGATGCATCGACGGTATCCCAGCGATGGACAACCGACAAATGCCCCCTTTACCGCTGGTTAATATCCCCAACTCTGGATCCCAAGCAGGCCCTTCACCTCCCTCTCCTTGACTGGACACGACCTCAAGCGGTACGGAAAGATCGAAGACATCGGAATCCTGTGCTTGCAGCGTCAAGGTCAACAAGAATAGACACAAACAACTAGGCAGCATTATCCGCAACATACGTTCGATCCGAAAAGTGAGAGGAAGGCAGGGTGGGCATTTACCTTGCTTACGATTCACGTCGCAAGTCAAGTGTATAAGGAAATTCTGGATTAGGTCGAGGTAATTTGCAAATCACATCGCCGGGCGTATGTCCGTATTGCGAGAACCGTGCCACACGACGTGACTCCGCTTCCATCGCATTGATCGGAAAGGTCGCATAATTTCGACCGCCAGGATGAGCCACATAATAAGTGCAGCCTCCGAGTGAACGTGTCGAAAACTTATCGACCAAATCAAATACAAGCGGCGTATGCACAGGGACCGTCGGGTGCAGACAATTCGGAGGCTGCCATGCGCGATACCGAACTCCACCGACAAACTGTCCTGGTCGGTCGGTGGGATGCAATGGAACCACAAATCCGTTACAAGTCAAATGGTATCGATGCGGCTCGAATCCCTCCATCAAAACCTGAACACGCTCTACAGAGGAGTCAACGTAACGAACCGTTCCTGCCGCAATACCCTCCTCACCCAACACATACCATGGCTCGATCGCTTGCCGTAACTCAATGCGCACGCCAGCATGAAAAACTTCGCCCATTTTTGGCATACGGAATTCAAAATGCGGAGTGACCCAGTGCGCATCCCAATCCCAACCATCGCGTTGCAATTCACCGATCACATTTTCGAAATCGCGCCAAATAAAGTACGGCAACATAAAACGATCATGCAATTCAGTTCGCCATCGAGCCAATGGCTCTTTGTACGGATGGCGCCAAAAATGAGCCACTAGATTTCTCACCAACAACTGCATCGTCAAGCTCATCTGTGCATGCGGTGGCATCTCGAAGGCTCTTAATTCCAGCAATCCTAAACGCCCGCTAGAACTATCCGGAGAATAAAGCTTATCGATACAAAATTCTGCTCGATGCGTATTCCCGGTCACGTCAACCAGCAAGTTTCTTAGAAGTCGATCGATCAACCAAGGAGGGTAATAGCTCCCCTGTTCGGGAATCAGGTCCAGAGCAGTCTGCAGTTCATAGATCGCATCCGCTCGTCCTTCATCCACTCGAGGTGCCTGGCTGGTAGGACCTATGAATCGATTACTAAACAGATACGACAACGAAGGATGATTGATCCAGAACGCCAGAAAACTTCGCAATACATCCGGGCGCCGCAAAAATGGACTATCGCTAGGTCGAGCACCACCAAGAACGATGTGGTTGCCACCACCCGTTCCCGTATGTCGACCATCAAGATCAAACTTCTCAGTACCCAGTCGCATTTGTCGGGCTTCTTCATAAAGCCCCTCGGTGATGTCAACCATTTCCGGCCAGTTTTTGGCAGGCTGCACATTCACTTCGATCACACCAGGGTCGGGCGTTACCATCACCTTCTGGGTTCGCCAATCGTTGGGCGGCAGATAGCCTTCCAAAATTACGGGAGTCTGCAATTCGGCTGCCGTTTCTTCAATCGCAGCTAACAATTCCACATAATCTTCCAGCCTCTCGACTGGCGGCATAAATACATACAATCGACCTTCACGCGGTTCGATGCACATGGCCGTTCGCACTAATTCGGCGGGTGTTTCACGGCGTTTCTGAGCCAATATCTCGTCATCATCGTCATGGGCCGAAAGGGTAGCCGCAAATGACGGTGGCGCTTCGGGCTTAATCGGCTTTTGCACCCGCGGTACGGGACGAGGTAACGGATCTTTCGGAGATGTCGGATCGTCAGGAGCCCACAAAGGCTCAACACCTGCTGGCAATACGGGCAATGACTCCAATGGCAAACGCAGGCCAATCGGCGAATCACCTGGTAGTAACATCAACTTATCGGAACGCACCGGCCAGTGTCCACTCTTCCAAACCCAACCAGCTTGTTGCCATTGCCGTTGCAGCGGAAACACAATGCCAACTGGCTCACTCAAGCCGCGCGTAAATACTCGAGCAATTCGACTTCGCTCTTCGGGATCTTTGATCTTCGGATCTTTTGGATCAACGTTGATCGGTAAGCGTTGCTCTTTCCAAAGATAGTAGTGAATGTCTTCATAAGCTGGCATCAACCAAGTTGGATCAACGCCGAGTTTCTCAGCTAATAACCGCGTGAAGCGGCGGGCGTGATAGTAGTTGTATCCATAATCACGACCTTCATCTGCGATCAACTCATCATTATGCCACAGTGGATAACCATCGGTTCTCCAAATGCATGCCATCGCCCAACGTGGTAACGATTCGCCTGGATACCATTTTCCTTGGCCATAATGCAACATGCCACCTTTGCCGAAGCGATGCCGCAGACGTTTAATCAAGGCTGCCGATAGGCGGCGTTTATTCGGCCCAACGGCCGCCGAATTCCATTCCGCTCCTTCCATATCATCGATAGATACAAACGTTGGCTCACCACCCATCGTCAACCGGACGTCATCAACCTGCAATCGACGATCAACTTCATTACCAAGCTGATTGATTTTATTCCATTGTGCCGGCGTAAATGGTTTCGTAGTTCGCGGGTCTTCATGGATCCGCATCACCTTCATCGAAAACTCAAACTCGCATTCGGCTTTCTCTACCATACCCGTGATCGGCGCAGCGCTCATTGGATCGGGTGTGCAAGCTACCGGCAAATGCCCCTCACCGCACAGCAAGCCACTGGTCGGGTCAAGGCCAACCCAACCTGCCCCCGGCAAATAGATTTCTGCCCAAGCATGCAAATCGGTGAAGTCGCTTTCAGGGCCACTCGGTCCATCCAATGCCTTCTGGTCTGCAGTTAACTGAATCAGATAACCAGAGGCAAACCGCGCTGCCAATCCCAAATGCCTTGCAATCGTAACCAATAGCCAAGCCGAATCGCGACAAGATCCCGTACCCTTCTCTAATGTTTCTTCCGGAGTCTGCACACCGGGCTCAAGGCGAATCGTGTACTTGATGTCTTGCTGCAATCTCTGATTGATGGCCACCAGTGCATTAATCGATTTCTCTTTGCGTCTTGAGACTCCAGTGAGCCACTCTGCTAACTTCGGTGTGAGTCGATCCACGGCCAAAAACGGAGCCAACTCCTTCATCAACCATGGCTCATAAGCAAACGGAAATTCCTCCGCATACTCTTCCAAAAAGAAATCGAACGGATTGATGACCGTTAAGTCGGCAACCAAATCCACTCGCACCATAAACTTCTGAGTCGGCTTTGGAAAAACCAAACGCGCAATAAAGTTTCCCTGTGGATCCTGCTGCCAATTGCAAAAATGATCACTCGGCTCAACCCGCATCGAGTAACTCAAGACGGGTGTGCGACAATGGGGAGCTGGCCTTAGGCGAACAATTTGCGGAGAGAGGCGGACTGGTCGGTCGTAATTATAAACCGTCTCATGATGCAGAGCGACGCGAATTGCCATCGTTAAAAGATCTTCCTCTAGGAGTCCCAATCAGATTGGCCCTACCGCCAAGTGGACGCAATCGACCCAATTCAAAGGAATCTTTGTAACAGGTTGCCTAGACGAAGAAAAGCGGACGCCCCGAAGAAGAGCGTCCTTCAGTTCGGAAGTGTTCCTTTTGCCATAAATTGCAGCTTAGCGAGCGGCTTGGAAGTCGAAATCCGTAAATTCCGAATGGCTGCTTAGCGCGACTTCGAAACGGCTCGGTATCCGTGCATTTGGCAAGAGGATAAGCCGCCCACGGTCATCCACCAACCAAACTTTTCCCGACGCATCCCAACGAAACGTGCGAATGTGAATCTGAGTTTCCAAAATCTGTTTGTAGCCTTTGGAATTGGAAATATCATAAATCGTACTTTTGTCGCCTGCCGTTGCTACCAACACTCGCTCCTTGCAAATATCAAAAGCCCCATTCCAGGTTCCGTTTACGTGGGATTTTTGGATCTGATGAACCATTTCTGCCTTTTTCTTTCCCTCATTCCATCGCCACAGCGCACCCAAAGTTGGATCTTCACTCTTCGGTTCTTTCGCCAGTTCACTCCACCAGATTTGTTCCATTGCATCGCAACGAACCTGTTTGACCAAATTAGGCGATATGTAAAACGCAGTTTCACCCACTCTAGACCGATGAATGAGTACCGAATCATCACCACTACAAAGATAGAATTCGTCGCTTGAAACAAATTCAATACTGCCAATTCGAGTCGTATGCGTGCTATGATTCAAATCGCTACGACTAAAAGATCGCTCAAGCACTTCATGGTGAAATTTTAGAACTCGGCCAGGTGCTTTAGTTCCTTCCGCAATGAACATGTCTGGAAACTCACCTTCGGCAAGTCGACTGCTCAACACTACGATCAATACGATCAAAAACGTGACGCGGAATTTGTGCATTTAATGAACCTCCTAGTTTAGGCTCATGAACTAACCAAAAAACCGATCTCCCAAGCAAAAAGTAAAACGAGACTTTCCGTTCTGACAAACCGTAGCTCATATTTAAGCAGGAGGGAGAATTTTTTCAATTTTTTTAAGTAATCCCCGCTAAAAGTGTGTGATACCCATTCGCTTGCTTGCTCCACTACGGCTGCTTGGAAAAGGTTAAGTTTCGATTTACCTGCTAGCACTTACGGGCAGTCACCCATCTCCTTGAGCCGAATCCGCGCGTGTCAAATTGTAGCGCCGCACATCAACAAAAAACCCCCTTAGTCGCCTAAGGGGGTTTCGTTATCGAATCTACTATAAACTGCCTAGCGATTACTTCTTGGCAGACTTAAGAGCAGCTTGTGCAGCAGCCAAACGTGCGATAGGCACTCGGAACGGCGAGCAGCTAACATAGTTCAAGCCAATCGCATGGCAGAAATGAACCGAACTTGGATCACCACCATGCTCACCGCAAATACCGATCTTCAAATCTTCTCGAGTCGAACGGCCTTTATCTACACCGATCTTCATCAACTGACCAACACCGGTGGTGTCAATCGAAGCAAATGGGTTTGCCTTGATGATTTCCAGTTCCTGATAACGTGGCAAGAACGATCCCGAGTCGTCACGGCTCATACCTAGTGCGGTTTGAGTCAAGTCGTTAGTACCGAAGGAGAAGAACTCAGCCGTTTCAGCAATTTCATCAGCCGTCAAAGCACCACGAGGTACTTCGATCATCGTGCCGACGGTATAAGCAAACTTCTTGCCAGTCTCTTTCATCACTTCTTTCGCGACGCGATGAATGATTTCAACTTGCAAGTCGAGTTCCTTCTTGAAACCAATCAGTGGAACCATGATTTCTGGCTTCACTTTGATGCCCGACTTCAACACAGCTGCTGCAGCTTGGAAGATTGCTCGAGCTTGCATTTCGGAAATCTCAGGTCGGCAGATGCCTAAACGGCAACCACGGAAGCCCAACATCGGGTTGAACTCATGCAGCTCTTCCACGAGACGTTGTACTTCTTTAACGGTGATACCAAGCTGTTGGGCAACTTCTTCTTGACCCTTCTTGTTATCGTGTTGTGGCAAGAACTCATGCAATGGTGGATCCAACAAGCGAATGCAAGCTGGCAGACCATTGAGGGCTTTGAAAATACCTTCGAAGTCCTTTTGCTGATATGGCAACAACTGTGCCAATGCGGCTTTACGATCCGCATCGTTTTCAGCCAAGATCATCTTGCGAACAGCAATGATTCGATCGCCTTCGAAGAACATATGCTCGGTTCGGCACAATCCGATACCTTCTGCACCAAATGCGATGGCGTTCTCGACTTGGTCAGGTTGGTCGGCATTGGTACGAATACCAAGGGTACGGAACTTGTCAGCCAACTTCATGATGTGGCTATAGTACTGATAGACCTTGCTGTCAGCAGGCTTCATGGTCTTGCCAACCAACACTTGCTTCAATTCGCTGTCTGCAGTGTCAATCAGGCCATGGAACACTTCACCGGTTGAACCGTTGATGCTGAGGAAGTCACCTTCTTTCAAGGTAATATCACCGCACTTCAGTGTTCCCTTGTGATAATCGATTTCGATATCACCAGCACCCGCAACGCAAACCTTGCCCATCTGGCGAGCAACCAACGCAGCGTGGCTCGATACACCACCGCGGCAGGTGAGAATACCGTCCGATGCGATCATACCGCGCAAATCTTCTGGACTCGTTTCGATACGAGCCAAGATCACGCTCTTCTTCATGGCGGCGAATTCTTCAGCCTTAGCTGCAGTGAAAGCTACATGACCAGATGCAGCCCCAGGACCAGCAGCCAAACCAACAGCCATCAAACGGCCATCTTTCTTGGCCTTTTCATATGCCTTGGTATCGAAGATAGGTTGCAGCAACTGGTTCAAAGCTTCTGGATCACCCGAACGCACAGCGTGCTCTGGAGTCATCAGCTTTTCTTTAACCATGTCGTGAGCAATCTTCACGTAGGCCAACGCGGTGCGTTTGCCGTTACGTGTTTGCAGCATGTACAACTTCTTCTTTTCAATCGTGAATTCGAAGTCTTGTACGTCGCCAAAGTTCTTTTCCAATGTCTTGCGAACATCAACTAGCTCTTTGAACGCTGGGCCAATGATTTTGTCCTTGGCCATTTCAGCGATCTTCAGCGGAGTGCGCACACCAGCAACCACGTCTTCGCCTTGAGCATTGACGAGGTACTCGCCGTAGAACACGTTTTCGCCAGTTGCAGGGTCACGAGTGAAAGCAACACCCGTTGCACAATCATCACCCATGTTGCCGAAGACCATACTCTGAACGTTAACCGCAGTTCCCCACTCATCAGGAATACGATACTTCTGACGATAGAGAATCGCTCGCTCGTTCATCCACGATCCAAACACCGCCGAGACCGAACCTTCGAGTTGTTTCATCGGGTCGGTTGGGAAGGTCTTGCCTGTTCGCTCTTTGATCAACTTCTTGTATCGTGTTACCAACTCTTGCAAATGCTCTTCGGTCAAGTCCGTGTCTTCTTTAACACCCACTTCTTCTTTCAAACCGTGCATTACTTCTTCGAATGGCTCGTGTTCATTTTCGTGGCGCTTTTGAACACCCATCACCACGTCGCCGTACATTTGCAAGAAGCGGCGATATGAGTCCCAAGCGAAACGACCATTGCCGGTTGCCTTCTTAAGACCTTCGGTCGTTTCATCATTCAAACCAAGATTCAAAATCGTGTCCATCATGCCGGGCATCGAATCGCGAGCACCCGATCGAACCGAAACCAACAATGGGTTCTTGGGGTCGCCGAACTTCTTGCCGGTTTCTTTCTCCAACCAAGAAACGGCCTTCTTCATATCCACATCCAATCCTTCGGGATGCTTCTTGCCATTCTTGTAGTAGTGAACACAGCACTCAGTTGTGATCGTGAAACCTGGAGGAACAGGCAAGCCGATCTTGGTCATTTGAGCCAAGTTCGCACCTTTACCACCCAGCAACGCCTTCATATCTCCGGCGCCATCTGTCTTTGACTTGCCGAAGTAGTAAATCATCTTGTTTGCCTTGGCCATAACCGTTTTCACAACCTCCGAGGAAAGGAATAGGGAGCGTCGTCGCAACTCCCTAAAAAATCAATGTTTTGCGGACCAAAATAAGCTCACGGAGTGTAATAATCACTACAGATTACGTCAATCGGGTGGACCACCCCACCCGCACGACTTCCACCCCTTTTCATTCGCTTCATCACAACTTCCCACTCCGAGCCCAGCTAATTCGCCGCTCCTCTCTCGCTTCGGAACTCCCTAACGGTAGACTACATCGCTACACTAACCCAACTAATTCGCCGTCCAACCAGCTAAATCACCGTCCGAAATTCACTTAGCCGCTCTCCTCCCGGTCCCCAGAACACCTATGTCGAATCCTGCCGAAAACCAAACTGTAGGCATCTTGTTCGTGGGCCACGGGACTCGCAACACGCAGGGCCAACTTCAGTTTCTCGACCTCGCTAAAGCTGTTGCCGATAGACTGCCCAACCATCCACTAGAACCCGCTTTTTTGGAACTGGCCGAACCCTCCATCGAGGACGCCGTCCGCAACCTCTCCCTCCATACCCATCGAATCTTAACGGTTCCACTACTCCTTTTTTCGGCCGGACATGCCAAAGAAGATATTCCTCAGGCCGTCGAGGCAGCCTGCATACCGAACCACGTCCAAATCCTCGGCCAAACGGCTCCCTTGCAACACCTCCCTCCCCTGCTCCACCTCGCCTCTCAACGCTATCGCGAGGCCTTGACCGACATCGACCCAACCACTCCGGTGGATCAACGAGCCCTATTAATGCTAGGCCGCGGAAGCAGCGATCTGGCCGCCACTCGCGCTATGCGACACCTAACACTTTTTCGTAAACAGGCGGACAATGTTTCCTATGCCGGGACTGCTTTTTTTGCCGTCGCCAAACCTGATCCAGCCACCCTTTTCGAGTACATCCATCGACGCCGCCGAGAAGAACTGATCGTTGTACAACCTCACTTGCTTTTTGATGGCCTGCTCTGGCAACAAGCCCACAACATGGTACAAGAATACCAAGCGAAATCCCCCTCGCGACAATGGCGGATCACACAACCTCTAGGGTCCGACCTCGCGCTGGCTCATGCCATTTCAGAAATTGTTCACAGACATTTGCGTCATCTCCAATCCGCACCATGAACGCCATTCAACTCCCGCCGATTCGTGTCATTAAAGTGGGCGGAAGTCTCTTGACCTGGCCCGGTCTGCGTGAAGCTTTGCCAACTTGGATAAAAACCAAATCACCCGCCACCAACCTGATCCTGTTCGGTGGCGGAGAATGTGTCGAAGCGATGCGCGAACTCGATGCGTTATGGAATCTTGACCCATCTGCCATGCATTGGCGTTGCGTCAAACTGCTCGATGCCACCTGCGAAATCGCACATGAACTCTGGCCCGATTGGGAATTCTTCTCGAGCAACAACTTATCCGAGACTTCCGTAGATCCTTTTCATCTATTGCAGCATTTCATCAATCAGAAATACCTGGAAGGGAGCGGCATTACTTGCCTGAATATCATTATTCAG
Source organism: Pirellulaceae bacterium (assembly GCA_044371785.1). Lineage (GTDB taxonomy): Bacteria > Planctomycetota > Planctomycetia > Pirellulales > Pirellulaceae > JAFLCP01. The sequence goes on from JBILTA010000006.1 coordinate 23,496, forward strand.
GTAAGCTCAATATACACCCGTGAGGTGCACACCCTACCACATACCTGGGCGACAACAACAGACTCCATTGCAGCCTATTTGGCCACGGTCATCCAAGCTTCCGAATTGTCCCTTCTAAAGTCGACTTCACCTGCGAAAACCTCATCCCTTCAAGCCTTGGCCCAAAACGGCTTTGTCGATGATGCCTTCCCTGCCATCGCCCCTCCCCAATGCCGAATTGTTTCGGTCGATTTCACATCCGCAAATTGGCCCGAAACTCTTCTCCACGAACCGAACCTGACCTAATTCGAAACCATAAAGCGCCTAAACAGCTCTAGGTACTCCCTCTAGAGACAAAACAATCCGGACTAGCCACCGTGGAGCAAATTCTCTATCCTAACGACGGATGCAAAAGCTTGGCTTTGCATGCAACGGAGTCACTCTCGGTGGCTCAGCTTTTGAGAATTCAAAAGCTTGGATAAGTCGAGTGCTTTAGGGAGGAAGCAGAGCTATGCGATCGATCGCGATTATCAATCAAAAGGGTGGCGTCGGCAAAACAACCACCGCAGTCAATCTGGCCGCTGCCTTAGCAAACTCGGGGCAAAAAGTTTGCATCATCGATCTCGACCCTCAAGCCCACGCGTCTTTGCACTTGGGTATTTCGGTACCCGTTCCCGAAAAGTCTGTCTACGACATCTTGTGTGGCGATTGCTACTTGCAAGACGTTCGCAAAATGGCTGACACAAACCTATACGTCGTCCCCGCCAACATCGACTTGGCTGCCGCCGAAATGGAACTCGCCGGTGAAGTAGGGCGCGAAGTGATTTTGCGCGATAAATTGGAAGTTGATGATGAGAAGTTTGACTACCTCATTCTTGATTGCCCGCCATCACTAGGCGTGCTGACACTCAATGCGCTAACGGCAGTTCAAGAAGTCTTCTTGCCTTTGCAACCACACTTCCTTGCTCTACACGGTCTGAGCAAACTTCTGCGCACCATTGAAATTGTCTCGAAACGACTCAACCCTACCTTACATTTGTCGGGGGTTGTGTTGTGTATGTACGAATCGGCAACTCGCTTGGCAGCCGAAGTGAGTCGCGATGTCGAAGAGTTCCTTTATCAAGAAGCCGCTTCTTCCAAAGTTTGGTCGACAGCACAGTTTTTCCAAACTCGCATTCGCCGCAACATTCGCTTGGCAGAAGCCCCAAGCTTCGGTCAGTCCATCTTTCAATACGCCCCATCCTCCAACGGCGCCGAAGACTATCGTAACTTAGCGCTCGAAGTACTCGCCCAAGCCACTGGCGAACTTAAGCAGAAGAAAAGCAGTGAAACGCCGGTCGGTTAGTGAATCATGGTCCACGAACTCTGCAGCGATAATCCCGTCTAAGAAAGTCTCTTTGCGATTCTGAAAATCACTCTGAGAATTTTTCCGGGAACTCCTCTGGGATCGGTTCGTCATCTTCAGGATCCGGGACGTGGGGCAACGCCCGCTCCTCCGTAAACCAACCATTTAAATCCACCAAACGACAACGCTCACAACAAAACGGCAACGACTTATTGCCAGCTTGAACTTCAAAGCGCTTCGCACATGTCGGACAGACTAAAGTCATGGGCTCGTTCATACCAACCAGCGTTAATGTTTGGTCTCATCGATTACTAACCATCAACATGTAACAGCGATATCACCCACTAGCGATATCATCGACAACCGATTGCGACAGGTTGGTATACCATTTTGAACGTAGACAAAATAGGCCCCAAACACCCGCAATCACCGCTCCCCACAGCACATCGCTCGGATAATGGGCCCCCACATAAACCCGCTGATAACAAGCAGCCAAAGCCAGCGACAGGAAAAGCCAGCGGGCTTTAGGAAATACATAAGATAGTGCAATGGCAAACGCCACCGCTGTCGCCGAATGCCCCGACGGAAAAGAGCGGACGCTGGCATCCCAAAAGGAGCCGCTTCCCATCTCTTGAAAAGCACTCGAATTCTCAACAACCGCCAACGCCTCGCGAGCATACGGCCTTACCCGCGTAAACAAACTCTTCATCAGATTGGCCGTCACGCCAGCCCCTGCCGTCAGAATCAATATCTGCAGTAGCTTTCCTCGTGCGATCCCGCACAATGACAAAGCCAACAAGATGACGATCACCCCCGAACCATGCGCGAAGGCTTCGCTCAGCAAAACGGCTTTTTCTAAATCGCCAGACAACTCACGACTACGGATCGCTTCTGACAGGGCTGGATCATAACGGAACGCGAACCCTCCAAGGCTCGCACCGATCAATACAAACGCCAGCGAAGAATAGAGCGCAAAACGCCGCGCGTGACCAGAAGAAATCTCCAACACACTCACCTTCCAACCCTACAGAAATAGGCCTCCATGCGTTCACGGTTCTTGTTAACCGCTGGACGTAAACCGCTTAAGCAGAACACGAAAATTCCGCTTCAACGACATTCGAAATCGTCTGAGACATTGTCGCTCAACGAACGACTCTCATTCTAGGCAATTTACACCGTCGCTGCCTACACCAGATGAATTGTTCCTTCGTTTTCGAAAGAGCCACAACCTGGGGTAGAAATCCCCCCGCCTTTCAATGACAATTCAACCATTGAATCAATCCATCTATATCGCTACCGGCTGGAGTGAGGGAACGCATGGGGTCCATGATCGAATCCGTAAAAGTGATCAATAGCACTGTCCGTACATTGCTCGTGTTGATCATGCTCGGGGTCATCGGTGGCGGTGGCTATTGGGGATACATGAAGATCTCCGCGGAGCAACGTAAAGCGGAAGCGGTTGAACGGGAACTCGTCGGACTACAAGATAAACTGGGCCAAGCCTCGAAAGCCCTGCAAATTTCACAAGCCGAAAATGGTGCTCTCAAAATCGACGTCGAAGAGAAGCGTAAAGAGATCGAAAAACTTCGGACAAGATTGCAACTTCTCAAAGTCGATACCCGGTTGGCTCGACTCGATGTCCTTTCGCTGGTTCCAGGCCCAGAAGGCCAGCCACCCACCGCCAAAGTTCGCTTCACCGAGTTATCTCCTGCGGGCGAACCGATGTCTGCCGGAAAAGAGTTTGAGTTCAATAGCGATGTGATCTATGTAGACAATTGGATTGTTCAGTTCGATGACAAATTTGTAGAAGCTGCCGACATCGATAAAGGGACATCACTCTGTTTGTTTCGACGCATTTTCAGCGATCAACAAAAGCCAAACGATGGCTTTTCGTTGGATGAAATTGGGATGAGGCCGCAAGCTTATTCACGCGGTGGTGAACTTTCGGAATTTGAAAAAGAGATTTGGTCGAAGTTTTGGGATTTCGCTAACGACAAAAACAAAGCGGAAGAAATGGGGATCCGAGCGGCCAATGGCGAAGCGGTCTCCATCAAAATCCGTCCCGACATGTCCTACATGCTGCAACTCCGCGCATCCGGCGGCCTTTCGATAGAACCTGTTAAGTAGACAGAGCCGTGGTTTTTGAAGTTGCGTTTTTTGGCATTCGAGACGCTCCAAAATCACGATTTTTGTGCTCGTCCTCACGCTCAGTCGAAGACGGTGCTCGCGCTCGAATTCGGATTTTCGATGACGCGTACGAGCACCATCTCATTGAACACGAGCGGCATTCCGTGACAATGTCTTCAAAAAGCACAACTTTAAAAGCCGTT
>JBILTA010000839.1:0-2937 GCA_044371785.1 Pirellulaceae bacterium
GTCTTTGCTTAACTGGTCAGTCGAGAGCACGCTACTCTTATTGCCAGCCTCGTTGAGCTGCACAGTAGAACCAGCGACGTACGTCGTAGCCTTAGAGCCGTAAGTAGCGCCGCTACCACCGATGACGCTGACCTGCCCCTTGGCCGACATGGAGTAGCTCTGACCGACAGTCGAGCTCTTATCTTGTGCTACGAACTCAGACAAGCCGCCCTCGGCCTCGATGAGGATGTTACCCTTAGCCTTGATCTGCAAGTTGCCGTTGGTGGCTATGACTAGGTTGCCCTCTGAGCCGAGAGTGTAGCTGCCGTCCACGGCCTCTTTCCTGTCCTTGGCTGTGTAGGTGACGTAGTTGCCGTCTGCCTGCATCTCGGTGAAGGTGCCAGTAGGATGAACGCTGGCCTGGTAGGTCTCTCCACCGACGTCATGAAGTATGTTTCTCATGCCAGACTCTGAGACGTTGACGTGAGTCTTTGGGTATTTACCTTTGACCTGAGGAAAAGACGCAGGAGCGTCCTTCAGTATCAGCTTAGACATGTCGGTCTGAGGATCGTGCTTACCACCGGTGAGACCGTCTTTTAGACCACCGAGAGCCATCGAGGACTGACCGCCTGCAGAGGCGCCGACTATGTCTTTACCCGCATTGTTGTAGGGCATCGCGCCCAGGACAGTCACGTCTTCGTGGTTGTCATGATTGATGAGCACCATGACGACGGCGTCTTTCGTCACACTCAGTCCACCCTGACCGCCTCCGCCTCCTTGATTAGGACCGACTCCCATCGCAGGTGACATAGTCTTGGCCAGTGGTAGCATGTTGGTGGGTGTCTGACCCTTGCTTCCGTGAATAGGAAGTCTGACCCTGATCCTGTTCAGCTGCTCCTTGTCGTCGTCTACTACCTCGACCGTACCGAACATGATCGAGGTCTCTTGACCTTGTAGTTTGATGGAATCCATTATGAGATCTTTCCTACGCAGTGCAAGATGGTCCTGCCCGTATGACCTGGCGTCTCGCCTCTGCCACCTATCTCCACACTGTGCATCAGTGAGACTACTAGCCACTTACCGGAGGCGGCGTTATCAGGATTAGCGTCGCTGAAGTATGTCGCTGATCCGCTCTTCACTTCTATGACGTCACCTGCGTGTATGTCGGTAGCTATCGGTACTAAGAGCTGTAGCTTAGCCGTGTACTTATTTAAGTTCTGCTGGTCCCTGTCTATATGACGCTTCTCTTTGTCCTGCTCTGGACTATTGACTACTGGGAAGCCGACTTTTGCCGCTTGCTTAGAGTCTACGCCGAGACCTGGAGTAGACAGACCTCTAGAAGCCGCGTCGTTATTGGCGAACTTACCGAACTGAGGATTGAATCTCTGACCCTGAGCCTCGGTCTGCTTCTGAGTAGAGACTGAGCTGCCCTCATAGTGAATGTCGAAGATAGTAGAAGCATCTCCCAGCGATCCCATGTCCGCAGACCCGGCTCCCTTGTACACGAACTGCTTCTTAGGACCTTGCTTAGATAAGTCGTCTATAGTCTTGAAGTAGGCACTGCCGCCGTCTTTATGAGTCTGATAGTAGAAGCCTTTCGACTGCGCGCCACTAAGTCCTCCGGCTTTCTCTATAGCCTTCATAGGCATAAGAGACGGAGAAGTGAAAGAAGCTTGCTTGAATCCAGGACTAATCTCCAGCTTCTTTTTAGAACCTACTTCTTCATGGATCTCTTTGATGGCCTTGTCAGTGTTGGTCTTGTCCCAAGCCTTGGTGACTCTCTTACTAATGAAACACTTGCCATAGTCTTCGTCTATACATACTATCGAACCAGTGAGTCCCTTGGCAGTCTTGTGCAGAGATGGCTTGGCGCTATGAACTACGTGGCTCGCCGTCAGCGATGGTCCATTCTGAGGTTGAATGTTAATCTGTACCTGATTACCGGCCAGCGCTTCTTGCATCTCGTACCTCGAGTCGCGAGCCACTTCTATGGAGGATCGAACAAAAGAACTGTTTATGTCCTCTGCTACTATGATTCGACTGGCTAGCTGGACGACGTCTCTGCCGTTGACCGTAGCAGTGACGTTCTTCAGGACGTCTACTGGTTCAGACATTCTTTACAATGGCCTCTAAGTTATTGTCTAGCGTGTTTATCGCTACTCTATCTAAGACGAAGATCTCTTTTCTCTTCTCATTTTGTAATACTTCATACTCGTAGGCATTCACTGGTTTCCAGTATACGAGCTCTTCATTAGTCAGTCTGCTGTTAGAGAGCAACGCGTTGGCAGTGACGTTGGTGTCGAGTCTAGTATGAGTCAGTACCACCACGTTGGCGTCATTCTTTCTGCCGATCAGATAGTTACCGACGTCTTGATATGCGCCTGCCGTCGAGTAGGTGAAGAAGGCGTTAGGAGTTGCCAGAGTAGCGTTAGAAGAGAAGATGACGTCTGAGAAGTCTACCTTCTGTACAGTGATCTTGGCGTGAGCCGGATTCATGAAGCTGTAGGTGCTGTTGGCCGCCGGGGCGCCAGTAGGTGCCGCAGACAATCTCACGTGAGTACCACTCACTATTGCTTCTATGTATGTGTTGGCCGGTATGTTAGTGCCACTCACCTTAGCCTTAGGCAGCAACTGAGAAGCGCTCTTCACGGTGATGGTCGAGTTGCCGTTGGTAAACGTCACGTCATAGAAAGTACTGTTAGTGTACTTGTACGGGATGGTGTTGGCGTCGGTCGTAGTGTCTACCGAGATGACGGTGCTCTCCACCGCGATGTCATTGAGGTAGTTGTACTGATAGACTCGCTCTCCCACCTCGAACGATCCTACTAGGCTATTAACGGAAGAGTTAGAGATGACCGTGATCTGATCGATTCGATTGTTGTCGGCAGTCCAGTCGAGCTCTCGCCTGAAGTAGTTGATGATCTCACCATTGTATCCAGCCTGCGACTCCCAGTACTT
>JBILTA010000153.1:0-9516 GCA_044371785.1 Pirellulaceae bacterium
ACTGAAATCAAATCTGGTCTTGCTTTGTAGCCGCAAAGGTCATTTAGCATGCTTTGACATGTCGACTCGTTTGCCCAAATGGCACACGGAACTTGGCGAAGCACCAGCGGCTGGGTTCAATGCGGACAATAGTTTGATTGCCTTCGCGCACAGCGGCCAGATATTGATAATGAAAACGGACACGGGAGAAATCCTGGGACAAGTTTCCATCCAGGACAAAGGTCATTTGCCCTGGCCGAAAGTTGCCTTCAGTCCTTCCGGCAAAAAGCTGGGACTTGCTGCTTGGGATCGCGTGTTGATTTTGGATGTTGAGAAAAAAGAGTGGACTCAAGAAATCTCTTTCCCTGGCTCGAACGTCGGCAATGCGTTTTCATTCCCTGAAGAAGAGTATGTCCTATTCGACAATCGCTTATTGATTCATTGGCCAACCCGAATTCAGCTTTGGACGATTCAAGATTCTCATGCCACTGCGGTTCAAGGCAACTACGCGTTTTTGTGTTGCAACACAGACGCAGGTGGCTTGTTGTTCCCAACTAAGCTTCCAACTTCAACCGCCATCGCGAAACTAGAAGCCGCTCAAAAACAGTCCGATTTGTTTGTGGTTCGTCCGGGCGCTGCTATTGGCATCAATGTTAGTGGCGTACCACAACAGTATCAGGCACAGGTGAAAGCAGGACTAGAGAAAGCAGTCGAACGCATCGGTTGCAAGGTGAATGCGAATGCAGAGGTTCAAATCGTCGCCGGTGTTACTGGCCCCAAACAAGAGGCAGTCTCTTACCATATGTCGGGTTCACATGTCGTCCAGTCGTACGCCAGCAGCGTCTTGGTTCAATATAAGAATCAAACGATTTGGCAATCGGGCGGCACGAACATCCCGGGTATGATTATGCTTTCGCGCGACGAATCGATGGAGAGCTACCTGGCAAAAGCGAGTTCAGCCCCCAACCTGAAGTTCTTTGAACAAGTCAACTTCCCTGAGTATCTTCAAAAACCGGCTCCAGCGGCTGCTAACGGAAACCAAGCTCAGCAATTTAATACTATTGGCGGATCGAAGCTTACCGCTACCGGACTGCAGTAGTTTTCGAGCTTTGTTTTTTCCTGTTATTCCAGCTTAAATGGCCATCGTAATGCAAACCGAAAGCAACGCATCAACGGATCGAATTATTTCCTTGGATGTGATGCGAGGCTTTACGATGGCCGCTATGATTGTTGTAAATAATCCAGGTAGTTGGAGTCACGTCTATAGCCCTTTGTTGCATGCCCCTTGGCATGGATGCACTCCAACCGACTTAGTGTTTCCATTTTTCTTGTTTATCGTCGGCGTGGCGATGCCTTTCTCACTGGAGAAACGTAAACAAGCATCTAAGGGAACGTGGAAAAAAGTGCTTTGGCGATCAGCGTTGTTGTTTGCCATAGGCTTTGCCTTGGGCTTGTTCCCTGACGTATTCACGAAGCCCTCGGTCATTCTCGAAGCTCGTTGGCCGGGCGTTTTGCAACGTATTGCGATCTGTTATGCGGTCGTAGCCCTCATGGTTTTGAGTTTGCCTCGCATGGGCCAACGAACTGTTGCGAGCTTGCTTGTTGTGACCTATCTATTTGGAATGCTTTTTGTCAATGTGCCTGGGTACGGGGCTGGTGTATTGGAACCGTTGGGGAACTTCTGCTGGTGGCTTGATAACCAACTGCTGTTGGGTCATGTTTGGAAAGAGTCACCCGCTAAGGGGTTCGACCCCGAGGGTGTCTGGAGCACTTTGCCTGCCATTGTCACAACATATCTTGGTTACGAAATTGGCGTTATATTGCGTCTTGGAAACAACACCAAAGAGCAAAAGCTGATTCGCCTTTTTCTGCTCGCCAATGCGGGTTTGGCTATCGGCTTTTTGTTCTCCTGGATCATTCCGATCAACAAACAACTTTGGACTCCCAGCTATCTGTTTCTGACCGCAGGAGCTGCCACACATTTTCTGGCGATTTGCTTTTGGTATACCGATTTACGAGGAGCAAGAATCGGAATTCGTTGGACCTTGATCTTTGGCACCAACGCCATTTTTGCCTACATCCTATCGAGTCTCGGTGGCGACATTTACTCTATCATTCCTGTCAGTGGAACCGGCCTGAAACAGGCACTGTTCAACGGATTCGTTTCTCTCTCCTTGCCACCTAAACTCGTCTCCTTCACGATGGCACTGTTTTTCCTGGGCGTTTGCTGGATTTGCACCTCACTTTTGTATCGAAAAAGAATATTCTTGCGTCTGTAATGGGAGCGGTCATACTTATAGAGATCGCTCCTCCCGCTCAAAGAGCCCTTTAACCTTCCTACTCTCCACCTGGAGTTTTTCATGCCTCAGTCCGATTCGTTTTTAGGTCGTCGACTTTTCCTAGGATTGGGTGCTGCTGCAGCAACCAGTGCGGGTTTATCTAGCCCTGGATTAACCTGCACAGTACAGGCCCAAGAAAGCCCCGCTCCGAATTCGAAAATCATTGTCCCACCCTCGGGCAAACGCATCTTGCTATCCTGCAAACTGGGTATGATCACCCGGAAAGAAGGGGACAAGAACCTAACACTAAGCGAACGATTAAAACTTGCGGCAGCTGCAGGTTTCGACGGCGTCGATTTTGATGAAGCAGGGGCCTATACGACCGAAGAAGCTCGCCAAGCTGTTTTGGAATCAGGCGTATTCGTGCATAACGCCATCAATCATGAGCATTGGGGCCAGCGTTTGACCAGTGCTAACGAAGCTGAACGCCTTAAAGGTCGATCCAACATCGAACATTGTATTCGGGTATCCCATGCTGCCGGTGGAAGCGGAGTGCTGATCGTTGTCGGGCGAGGCGACGATGGAACCGAAGCGGAAATTGAAGCTCGGGCAAGCGAACAAATTAAAGCCATGCTTCCGTTAGCGGCTTCATTGGGACAAATGATCTTGTTCGAAAATGTTTGGAACAAGATGCATTATGATCATGATGCACCTCCAGAACAAACTCCCGATCGATTCATTAAATTCGTAGACAGCTTCAACAGCAATTGGGTTGGAATGTACTATGACATTGGCAATCACTGGAAATATGGCCAGCCAAGGCAATGGCTAAATGCTTTCGGTCGACGCGCTGTTAAACTCGACGTTAAAGGCTTCAGCCGGGCCAAGAATAAGTTCGTTGACATCACATCAGAAGAAGATGATGTACCGTGGGATGAAGTTCGCAAAGGCCTCGATGAAATCGGCTTTACCGGCTGGGCGACTGCCGAAGTATCTGGTGGTGGATTGGAACGCTTAACTCTTGTGCGTCAACAGATGCAAAAAGCGTTTGGTTTAAGCTAGTTTATACCGCACGCGGATGATGATACATGATGAATGAGGGTGGCTGGTACGATTAGCCCGTGAACCGAAGGCTAGTCGTCCCGCCACAGTGCTCGTCATCCGCGAGATCCAACGTGTTTGACGAAGGGGACAGATAATGCGTTGCGAGTGGACCCCGCTTTGAGAAGGATGGGGTAGACACCCATTTCCTACTTCGCCCACCGAGAGCGAAAATTTCAACAATCTGCCAAGTACCAGGCGTCGAATGTCGACTGGTCTAAGCTTGACCCTCTTGCGAAGTGCGGGCTGTCCAATACTTGCGCACCACCTTTTCAACCAAGACAATTATCAAGCCTGCACCGACTCCAACCACAAGATTAAACAGTGCCTCGGCAAACCAGTGCGCGACACCCCCGATGTATTGCCAGTGTTCAACAGGTTCCAACGCATGTTCAAGCCAGTGATGAATGGGAGGCGTGTTGTGAACTACAATTCCCCCACCCACAAGGAACATAGCTGCAGTTCCTGCCACGGCCAGAAATCGCATCAAGTAGGGTGCTAACACAACCAAGAATCGTCCAAGCTTATGTTGCGTTTTGACGCTGCTGCTCTCGCCTGTTCGGGTTTGCATCCATATGCCCAAATCATCTATTTTTAGGATGGCGGCAACCAGACCATAAACCCCGACCGTCATTAGGATAGCGATGGCGGACAATACTAGAGCTCGCATCCCCAGCGAAACATCCGCGACGGTACCAAGGGCGATTACAATGATTTCTGCCGACAGGATAAAGTCGGTGCGAATTGCACCTCGAATTTTTATTTTTTCATCCTGTTCTGCTTTTTTGTTGTCAAAGGCAGCCGCTGAGTCGAGAGTCGCGTGAGTTGCTGATTCGGCATGGGGATCGTGTTCTTTCCCATGCTCTTTTGAATGAAACCACTTATGCCATAGTTTCTCTACACCCTCATAACAGAGATACAGCCCCCCGAGCATCAGCAGCGGCATTACCAACCAAGGCGTGGCGTAACTGATCAACAAAGCAGCGGGAACGAGTATGGCTTTGTTAACGAGCGAGCCCTTAGCAACCGCCCACACGATCGGTAACTCGCGGTTGACGCGTACCCCCATAATCTGTTTGGCATTGAGGGCCAGGTCATCGCCTACCACGCCAGCCGTCTTTTCTAAAGCGACCTTGCTCATGGTCGAAACATCATCAAGAATCGAGACAATGTCATCGAATAACGCAAGAAGACTGCCACCTGCCATGGTATCCAAACTCCCCAAACACCAAGAAAACTCTCAGAGAGTCAAATTACCCGACATGGCTCCACAATCCAAGCCCGGACACACATTCCCAGACCTCCAATCCAATCTCGCCCCCCATTCATCCCCTAACGCGGTTCACTTGTAGATTGAATTGATTTTTTTGTATCCATCAATCGATTGACGATGTTTTGCAACATCAGCGGTTGTGGACGCCGCTTGCGAAATCTCTCAAGCGAACCTATCGCTAATTCCATTTGAGCTAGAGCTTGCTTACTATCACCTCGTTCTGCCAAATACAACGCGTGCATTTGCAGACTTTGAGCATAGGTGATCTGGTAGATCAGAACTTCTGGAAATTGATCGGCAAGGGATTTCTGGTAATCAAGGGCTTCCAGTAAAATCCGTTCCGCTTCATCGCGCCGGCCGTTACCCAATCGCAATGCGGCTTGTCGAACCAATAAGCTTCCTCGTAAAGCTCGATATTCGGGAATGTTCGGCTGCGATTGAATCAAGCGGTCACATATTTCCAGTGCCTCATTGAGACGTTGGTACTCACTGGGCCGGCCGGTAACGGGCGTTCCCAACGTTTCCGCTAGCTGGTATTGAATCAACAAAGAATCAGGGTTCTTTTGCCTAAGTTCCTGCAAAATTTTGATCGCTTCTGCAATCGCTTTTTCTCCCTGAGCTGGATCGCGCAAAAACCTCGATATACGAATTTCATCACGATAGTTTTGAGCCAAGGTGATTTGGTAGGCTTCGGTTTCGGGCCTTTCAGCAACCAATTCCAGCAAGATCTTTCTTGCCTCTCGATTCGCGTCGATTTCACGTTTCATTCGCATTGCCAATCCAGGCGGCTGTCCGTTACCGCCTGGCCCATCGTCAGGCCCCCCAGGCCGAAACGGAAAAAACTGCTGTAAACGTGGTCGAGGCCTAACTTCTGTTCCAACTCGCAATCCGAATGACGCCAAATTGTTCAATAAAACTGCTAGTGCATATCTACCTTGCTCGTTTTCTTTAAGCTGTGGGCTTCTCTCTAGAATCTGGCGAGCCTTCTGCTGTGTAGCTATCGCCACAGCCATGTTCCCTTGCCTGACATTAACTTGTACCAGCTGTGTGTAAACTTCTACCAGGGCCAAATCCCTACTGACATTCCCATCCTCTACTTTTGCGGCTTCATAATATTCTAGCGCTTTTCGATAAGACTTATCTGCTTCATCCACTCGTCCTAAATGAAATTGAATATCGCCGACTCGACGAATGGCAATCGCCGACTGAAGCTTAAGATTTGTCCCATTTTCCTGCGCGAACCGATCAAAGAACGATATCAACGTATCCAGCAATTGCACGTCTGCCGAATTGAGTTCTGCATCAGCAAAAGAAATCAACTCACTCTCACCATCAAGTTCGGTGATGGAATTCATCGCCAGTCCACGTGAACTCACATTCGTAACAACTTGATCAAAGGCTTCCATAGCCAATTGAAGATTATTCTCCGCACGCTGTTTGGCGACTCGAGCCGACTCAAGCGCCTGTGACTTCAACTTAACATTCTCTTCTGCACGTTCATATTCTTCCTTAATTTTGGCTATATTTTGTTGCTTCTCTTGGTTCGAAATCGCTTGCAGGATTACAATCAAAATCAATAAGCTAGCGGATAACGTGATCAGTCCGGCCAACGCAGGATTTCTTCTGGACCAACGAACAAGCCTTTCTAGCGGCGAAATTCGACGGGCCAGAATGGGCCTATCTTCCAAGTATCGGCGCAAGTCTTCTTCCAAATCACAAGCATGTTGATAGCGCTGGGCCGAGTCATGTGCGCATGCCTTAAGACAGATCGTTTGCAGATCGCGAGGGACCTTCAAATGCTTCGCAAAACTTGGCTGTGAGTCGCCACTTGAAGAATCGCAATATTTGAGCTTGCCATGTTGAAATTCTACCGCTGGCTTCAGAGTCAATAGTTCAAATAGCGTTAGGCCGAGAGAATAGATATCCGTCCGCTGGTCGGCCTGTCCATGAAATTGCTCTGGAGCCATATATCTTAGCGTTCCAACGATTTCGCCAGTTTGCGTGACATTGGCAATATCGGTAGGACGAGCAAGTCCAAAGTCAGTGATCCAAAGCGTTGTATCGCGATCCAAAAGCAGATTACCCGGCTTGATATCTCGGTGCAAAATACCTTGCTGATGGGCGTATTGAAGTGCATTAGCGGCCGATGCCGTTATGCGTGCCACATTGCGAAAATAAATGGCGTTAAGTTCAATGCCTGGAGTGGCGACCTCGGAAAGCCCCTTGTCAGTCGCCATCACGCCGGGATGAGTGTCGAAATCGAGCGAACCATGACTCTGACTGGACTCAGCATCTTGAGCCGGTTTAGCACTTTGCACAATGGTTACCGTTGAATCGAGCGTGCTTTGCCTAGGTTTGAATGTCTGAAAGGCAACAGTCTGCTCTTGCCGCTGTGTGCTATCGTCATTGCTTGCCGTCGACTGGAACACGACATCATGTACAGCGCTCGCTTCCGCTTGAAACAATTGTGCAGCCGCTTGTGCAGGGGCGAAATGCTGCGATCGACCCTGCGGAGCCGAACCTAACATTGCGTTATCGTGAGGACTTTCACTTCCGAGCAATGCATCAAGAACATGATTTAAGGGGACACCGTCAATCAGCTGCATCGCATAAAACAAGATACCATCTTGTTCGCCGATCCCAAACACTGGCACGATATTGGTATGGTGTAAGGAAGCAGCCGACTCTGCTTCACGTCGAAAGCGCTGTCGATTCTTGATGGCCTGTGGACCAGAACTCGGCAATACTTTTAAAGCCACAAGTCGTTTCAGCGATCGTTGTTTGGCGACGTATACGATACCCATTCCGCCACGTCCCAACTCACGCACGATATCGAAGTCGCCAAAGCTATTGGGAATATTCTTTTCGAATTGCTGAAAGCCATTACCAGCCTCAGAGCCGGAGGCGATAACCGACTGCAAGGCGGCCCGCTCAACTAAATCCACAGCGACGAGAATTTTTCGCAGAGCTGCAGCATGATCCGGATGACGAGCTGCAAACTCCTCGATTGTAACGCTGTTCCCTTGCCGCAATAAAGCGGCGTATTCTTCGACCAAGATTTCGATCGGTGAAATGGATTCTGAATGCATCGGCTACTTCTTTCCCTCTGATCCGGAAGAATCCGTCAAGGTTTCACTCAATCGCGAGATCGCGCGGATGTATCGATTACTGGCAGCAGTGGGAGTTAGGTTCAACACTTCGGCTACTTGCAAATTGGTTAGTTGTTCAAAATGCCTCAATGCGATTACCTCGCGATCCAATTCACTCAAGAGTTGAATTGCGGCTTGAAGTTTTAATACCTCTTCTCCACGAATCAGATGCTGGCTAGGGCTGGTCATGCTTACGGACAGAAACGCGTTGATCGATAACCCTGTTTCGTTGCTGTTCCAATTCGGAGCTTGCTGGAGTTCTTTATTGGGATTGCGTTTGTCCCGAAAATGTTCACGGTGCAGGTCGATCAATGTTTGCACGGTCTTCTGCCGCATCCATACAAATACCGAAACACTCGGTTGTGCCAAAAATTCCGCCAGCCGTTTCGAAAGTTCAATGAATGCCTCTTGCAGAACATCCGCTGGATCAACACGACGTTTGAGTCTTTCATCCATGCGAAACTCCACGATCTTTTCCAAACGTGAACGGTAACGATCAAAGAGAGAGGCGAGCGCGACCGAGCCGTCTTTTTGTAACCATTGGATCTCTTGCGCTATTGCGGCGGGATCCGCTGCAAACGGAGCCACTCCGTCCGTACTTTTCGGGCCGTTTGAGGCAGAATTCGATTGCATCACCGCCCCCCCGATCGGGCCAATCCCGACCCTAAACTCGCTTGAAAATCAAGCTTTTTCTGCAGGGTAAGAAATATGTACGAATTATTTCTCATGGACGGTGGATATCCAAGTCGGAATATCGGTATTTCTCTCCGGCAGACAAGCAGCATCGCTTGCTCCATTGTAGGTTTCGATATGTTTGGCCCGTGATAGTTGGCCCGTGATGCTTTGCCCTGATGCTTGGCAACCGTGCCCAATCTTTTACGAGAGGATGTAGGTTATGACCGTTACCGTTTGCACCGCGACCAAGTTTCGCCTTACGTTGCCCCATTTCGCCTGCGCGATTGTAGCAGGTTTAGCGATTGTAGCTTCTACAAGCAATGTCTACGCACAAGATGAAGGTGGAAAACCAGCAGAAGGCGACCGACCAGCAGCCAGTCAAGGTGACGGTGGCCGGCCACGTGCTCAGGGTGGGCGTCCGCTCCAAGATCGCCCAGGTATGCTCAATCGTCGAGGCGAGGGCGATCGACCTGGAATGCGTGAAGGTATGCCCGGTGGTCCCATGATGATTCCACCAGTTATGGCTGCACTTGATACGGACAAAGATGGAATGTTGTCCGCTTCTGAAATTGAAAATGCCGCCAAAGCATTATTGTCACTGGATAAAGATGGCGACGGCATGCTCTCAACAGAAGAACTCCGCCCCAAAATGCCTGAAGGATTTCAAGGTGGCCCACGCATGGCAGGTGGTCCCAATGGTGGACCTGGCGCCGGGATGATGAACGAAGAGTTCATGAAACGCATGTTCGAACAACGTGATACCAACGCCGACGGAAAACTCGAAGGTGATGAAATCCCACCACAAATGAAAGAACGCACCGCCATGATGGATACCAATGGCGATGGAGCACTCGACGTTGAAGAGATGAAAGTCGCCGCACAAAGAATGCGTGAACGCATGGGACGTCCCGGTGCTGAAGGACGTATGCAACAACAAAACCGACGAGACGGTGAAGCGGTTCGTCCTAAGCGTCCAGAATCCGAACCCTCCGATGGTCAATAGAGCTGCACATTTCGGTCGGTTTCAATTTTTTGTACGTCGATCTTGATTCGAATAACG
>JBILTA010000154.1:0-9511 GCA_044371785.1 Pirellulaceae bacterium
TACCGTTATATGCAAACGTCTAGATTTTAGGAGTGTCAGCATTCAGAGTCGAGGTAAACCGACCATGCACCTGACCGGATACTCTCACGCAGTACAGATTCGTATTGTAACCGAATCAGGTCCCGTCGAGGGGTACCCTTAAAATTTACTAAGTTTGGATTCGAAGCAAACGGATTTCGCCGCAATACCCACGCTAGAGGGGAAGCATATTTGGGAAGTATATCCAAACTTTTTTGCAACAAGCTGATGAATTCCAACTGATATGACCGTGAGGATGGTGAAAGTT
The DNA here is from genome assembly GCA_044371785.1 of Pirellulaceae bacterium. GTDB lineage: Bacteria > Planctomycetota > Planctomycetia > Pirellulales > Pirellulaceae > JAFLCP01. The sequence goes on from JBILTA010000154.1 coordinate 287, forward strand.
GGCTCCAGAGTTCTGGGCTTAACACAAGAGCCGCTGCACAGCGTTCCCAGCCATCGCCGATCACGACTACATCTTCTATTCCCGAAATGGATTTTAGTTGTACCTCAACTTGATAGGGTGCAACTTTGACGCCACTGCTCAAAACCAAAGTGTCGCGAACTCGACCCACCAAGCGGACTCGACCGTTGGCATCGATTTTGGCTAAATCGCCTGTTCGCAGTTCACCATGTTTGATGGCTTCCGCTGTAGCCGATGGGTTACCAAAATAACCTTGCATTACACCGTGACCCGAAACCCAAAGTTCACCTTGATTATCGACACGAACGGAAACGCCGGGAATTGGTGGTCCAACATTATCGGTGCGGCCATCACTTGATAGATTCGAACATACAACGGGCGAGGCCTCGGTTAATCCATAGCCGACCAGTATCGGTAGCTGAGCGGACTCATAATACGCGGCTGTGTCATGATTCAAGGCTGCTCCGCCGCTGGCTAATTGCCGAATCGAACCGCCGAGATACTCACGCGCTGAAAGCTGGTTTGATTCTTGAGTCAACGTGCGTCGCAATTGGTCAAAGAAAATCGGCACACCATTGATTAAAGATGGCGAAAACGCTTGGGCAACCGGAACAACGGCTTTCATGTTGCCCGCGAGTATGAGTTCGCCACCAGTGATGAGCCAAGTCGAAAGCTCACAGGTGCGCGCATAAGAATGAGAGAATGGAAGAAAGTTAACGCGGCGATCCGAGGCTGATTGAGGCATTGCTTGCAATTTTCCCAAGGCATTCGAAATTAGGTTTTCGTGCGATAACATTACCCCCTTCGGAGTGTCGGTTGTTCCCGATGTAAACAGAATCGTCGCTGTGTCGCGGTTGGAACGCTTCCCCTGTTGTCGACGATATAGTTTGACTAATTCAATATGGTGATCAACAGCCGAGTTTGGCTTGTTTTCCGTGAGCTCGTTCTCAATGTGCTCCCATCTCTAGTTGGTCCATTTTCGATTTAAGGTTGGTTCAAGCGATGAGGTGTGAAGGCTGATAACCAGCTCCGGTTCCACTAAGTCGAGCAATGCGTTTATCAACGGGGGCGGGTAGCGGGAATCGATCGGAGCATGTATCGCGCCAATTGTTTGACAAGCTAGGTCGAGCGTGATCCAAGCGTTCGAGTTTGGGAGAGTGGAAGCGACAATCGAGCTTGGTCCAACCTGTCGGGTGATCAACCAATTAGCAAGCGCGCAGGTTTCCGCAGCGATATTGCTCCACGTTTTCCAAAAGTTCATTGGCAAGTTGGATGTCTGGCTAGCATCCAATAACGCGGCGCGCAGTGGGTAGTGCTGTGCGTGCGATAGGAGATATTCCACAAGTGAGCGAGGTGATTCCATGTAACGCGAGTGAGTTCACTTGAATTTCGAAAAATCAACGGTCTGCAAGAACTTGATAATATCCGCGAGTTCATCGGAACGGAGTGTTTTTTCGAAGCCTTCCGGCATAAGTGATTGCTCCAGGTCACGACTGTCTTCGATGTCAGCGGTGGATAGTGTACGTCGTGAGCCGTCACTCATACCTAAAGTTACGCCGGAAGCATTTTCTTGAATGACAACGCCGCGCAAGGTTTCCCCGTCTGTGGTGATAACCAGCCGTTGTTTATATTTCGCTTCAACGGCCTTATTGGGGTGGACAATGGCGGTGAGCATGGCTTGTTTCGATCGATCCGTTAGTGCGCCAAGGTTAGGGCCAATCGATGCTAGATCTCCACTTGGTTGATGGCATTGCACGCAATGTTTGCGATAGAACAATTCACCACGTTCTACATTGCCCATGTCGCTTATTTGGCCCAACAGAGTTGATACCAATGTATCACGATCGATTTTGGTATTGGTGCCAAACAGCTTTTCCGCGTGCATGCGGATACTTTCGTTTTCATGACCACGTAACAGCGAGATCGTAGCGGGATCAAGATCTGTGACAGGAATATGAGCTGATTCCACAGCGGTTAGAAGAGACTCGGTCCACTTGGCTTTTGATGTGAGTGCGGTGGTCACATTGACTTGTAGATCGGGGTTCAGTTTTGGCCACAGATTGATCAGTCCGGCAGCCGTTTCTCGGTCTGGCATAAACAGCAGTCGTTGCAAGGCGGCGCGGCGAACGTCCAAAGATGCAGACGATGTTAGGATGTCGTAAAGTGCGGCTGTGTCCCGAGTTGTGTATTCATCTAGTAGCCCCAACCAAGAAATCCAGGCAATCCGCTGTGAATCAGTGAACTTTTCCTGATTGGCGTTCGTAGTCGCCAACCTTGCGCCTTCTTGCAGTTTGAGAGGGAGTTGGTCGAGTGGTTCTTTACGCAGAGTCTTCAGCCATGCAGCCGCCAATTCAATTGTGGCTGGATCTTCACTTCCGACAATTTCTAACTGATTCAAAAAGTTTTCCACGTTACTCTTGTTTGAGGCTTGGTTGTTGGCGGTAAGCCAACGAGTAAGCCAGACAATCGCTCGCTTGCGCTGAGGGAGTGGGATCGATTGATCTTGGAATTGTTGCATCATGATGTTTGCTAAGGCTGCATCATGGATCGGTTTCATGGTAGCCGCTGCAGCGATCACCCAAGGATCATTTCCCTGGGCAGCAAGTACTTTGGCAATAACGGCGGATGCTTCGGTTTCATCCCATTGACCAAGGGTCAGTACATATTGAAGTGCAAGTCTGGGTGCGATGTCGGTGGTCATATCATGTTGTGCAATACGAAGGATTTCACGGCGTAGATCGGAATCCGATTTTGCAAGTAATTCGCTCCAGCGCAATATCAGGCGGCGGACATCAGGATGTTTGTCGTTTAGGCCGGTCTTGAGTTGATCTGACGAGAGGCCCGTTAGTGCGCGAATAGTGGCCCAAGCGGTAATACGGGTTACCGGCGATTGGGCTGTGGTAGCGACTTGTGTTAAAGGCGTTAACGCTGCCTCATCGTTGCGCCAAATGAGCTGTTGCATCGCCAAATCGCGCAACGTGCCGCTGGGATGGGATAACAGTTCCATCAACTGTGTCGTAGTGTAAGTCGTTATGTTCGGAAATGGAGCGGCCGGCATATCGGTGCGGCGTACACGGTAAATTCTTCCTTTACCCTCCCCTGCTCTGACATCGATTCGCTCTTGCCAACTGAGTGGGATCCATTCCGTATGTTCGATGAATTGGCGATACATGTCTGCGATATACATTGCACCATCTGGGCCATTGTCGACGAATACCGGGCGGGACCAAGGATCGGTGGAGCGGAACCATTCAATTTGTTCTTCACCAGGGGCGCGGCGGGCGGCAAAGGTCGCTCCTAATGGTGACAAGAGTGAGCGATGAATGAGGTTATGAACAGGCTCGCACACCAGCAAACTAGATTTACCATCGATGTCGTAGCGTGGGTCGCGCACAATGATTGCAGCGCAAGCAGAGGTAAAGCGATTAGCGGTCCAAAGGTCATTGAAGCGGTCGACGGTTCGGCTGGCGGGAAAGACAGGTGGCGTCACAGGTGGATCGAACATTTGTTGCGTTGTGTTTTCAATCGCCTGTGTGGAGTTACGTAAGTAATCTTCTTCGAGGACAAAATGGTAGGTAGGGAAACTGTTGGAATTCCCAAACCAGTTTTCCCAATCATCGCGGCTACGTCCATATTGACTGGTGCCGGTGGTGAGATGAATTAGACCGCGATCGACATCCAAGACAATATCACGACCAGCAACTTTTTGACGGCTATTGTCTGCGGTGACGGTAACTTGATCGGCGCTATCGCCTGACGAAAAATGGAGCTCATGATTTAAGCTGTAAGCGAAACCATTGACGCGGTGTTGTGGGTTGGCTGCGGGGAAGCCAGTAACGAGTACTTTGGTTTCATCCGCTTGGCCATCACCATTGGTATCACGAGCAAAAAAGATATCCGGTGCGCAGGATACAATGGCACCATCGCGCCAAGGATAAACTCCATTGGGCCAGCTGAGTCCATCCATGAATAAAGTGACTTTGTCGAATTGAGCGTCTTGATCGGTATCTTCTAGAATTTTGATGCAACCACCTCGTCCGCCGTTGCCTTCGGGGTAATCTCGCATTTCGACGACCCACAGGCGGCCTTGGGCATCGAAGGCCAGGTGGACGGGATCTTCAACCAAAGGTTCGGCTGCAACGAGATCGACGACAAAGGGCTCTGGGACTTGCATGCTTTCAAGTGCTTCTTCGGGAGTCAAGGCGCGATCTTCAGGAAGTGGTTGAGCGTATATCTCTTTGACTCGACGGACAATGAGGTCTTCTGTGCCGGATTGCCAACGGCCTGGTTGATTGTAATAGGTCATCGAGTCATCGACTTCGTAACCTCCTTCACTTCGCATACGTTCGCTGGCGACATAACCGAAGCAATCATCGGTATAAGCAGTTACCCATACTTTTTCCCCGGTCAATTCGCGTTTGAGCCGAATCTGATAATCGCATACGACTTCACCTGAGAGAAAGACCCAGGTGAGTGAATCGCCAAAACGCCATGTGTGAAGGGGCGCGGGATACGTTTCTGGAATGCGGCCCATTTTGTCCCAAATCGCGAGCATATGCTGGGCCCAGCGCTTTCGATGGGGCGAACCTTCTGCCAATGTCTTTTGCAAAAACTCGCGAGATGGACGTTCTGGTGCCAGGCCCGCAAATCCAAAATTGGCGGTAAGTGTTTTGGCAGTTGCGTCATTATCCTTTACCACGAATGGTTCTAAACCACCTTCGACCACTTTGCGCACCGAATTCGCCAGCTCAATGCCATGTTGCTGAGCGAGTTCAGCAGTGCCACGTGGATTTGGATTAATGTCAGCTCCACAGCCGATCACGGGCAAAGCGACAATGCCAGGCAACATTTTTTCGACGTTTGCCGCAGAAATTCCTGCCCAGTCGCCGCTAATTTGATTGATTTCAGGGGAGATGGAAGTGCAATGACAAGCGTAGTCATATGCTACCGCGAGCCACTTACCTTCTTTGGTGCGAACCGCCATGACTGGGACACTTGGGTCGCGAACACCTTCTGGTGGATTACCTGCCCCGGCCCAAGCGCGATTGGCGAGTACACGGCGATTGGTCCCAAACTGCGCGTCCCCTTGCCCAATCGCTAGTTCTACCGGTTGAAGATTTTCGATGGCTTCAATCACGGCAGCAGCAATCTGATCAATAAAGAAGCGCGTGTATTCGGTGGAAGCTTTGAGTTCTTCCGCAGGCATGTCGACCGCAAATAAATTGGTTAAGCCGCCATCTAGATGTGGTGTGGTATGTGAATGGGAGGCACAGAACACGATTTCGCTTCTTTGAACATTCTGCTTTTCACGAATCTTGGAAAGAACTTTCAGCGTGATGGATTCGGGCAGTCCAATGGAATCGACGGAAACAAGAATGTATCGTTGCGCGGAAGCAGCTTTCGAGTTCTGCGCAGCCACTGCTCCGTACAAAGCTAAGGCACGCACATAAATGGAGTCCGCAACGCCGACAGAGGGAGTCGAACGGGCAGCATAGCCGCTCAAGCGGACGGAGCCGATGGGAGTAATGTCACGTTTGGCAACACCTGCGTTCCATTCCACGTTTTGCGCTTGCGCAGGGAGTGATGTTAGGGTGAAGCAACTGAATGTGAGTAGAACCAGAAGATATTTGTTCATAGCGTGAGCCCGAACGGCTGGAACGATGGGTGGGAATCACAGACTCTTTTAACACCTTACCATAACTCAGTGGTCGAGTCGATTATCCGCGCGAATCTGCGGCTTTTAGGGCTTCTGCCAGATAACGGGCGGTGTGGGAGCGAGGATTCTTGGCTACCTCCTCTGGTGTTCCACAGGCGACGATTTCGCCTCCTTCTCTCGCCGCACCGGGCCCAAGGTCGATGATATAGTCGGCGGACATGATCATTTGCATATTGTGTTCAATTATGATGACCGACTGCTTGTTGCTGAGCAATTCGTCGGTGCAATCTAGAAGTTGAACCACGTCTTTATAGTGAAGACCTGTCGTGGGTTCGTCCATGATGAACAGAGTATGCTTGGCGCTCGAAACATGGAGATGGGTAGCGAGTTTTAGACGTTGGTTTTCGCCAGCAGATAGAGTGCTCACAGGTTGTCCAATGCGAACATGTCCCAAGCCCACGTTTCGCAAGAGGCTCAGTTTCTCTGTGAGCGAGGTGTTCCCACGCATGAACTCAATGCCTTCGTCGACCGACATCTCCAAAACTTCCGCAATATTTCGGTCGCGATACAGGGCTTGTAGAATCTCTTTTTTGTAGCGGGTTCCGTCGCACTCAGGACAACGCATCGTGACGTCGGCAAGAAATTGCATGTCAATCGATAACTGTCCGTTGCCTTCGCAGTGTTCGCAACGACCCTTGTCCATATTGAAGCTAAAGTGTCCTTTGCTTAGACCATGAACGACGGAGTACTGTAACTTGGCAAATACGTTCCTCAATTCGTCGAACGCACCTATCGCAGTGAGCGGGTTGCTGCGCGGAGAGCGACTGAGTGGCGTATGGTCGATCAACACGACCTCAGGCTGGCTCGTTAATCCATGAAACTGTTTGAAGTTAGGTGTCGCTGAAGACGATTTATCGCGAGCATTGCTGAGCGCTGGATAAAGTGTGTCGAGGATGAGCGAACTTTTGCCGCTGCCGGAGACGCCCGTAACCACACAGAGAACCCCTAGGGGTATATCGACATCGATGTTTTGGAGATTGTTTTGTGTGCAGCCGATCAGTTTGTACCAACCTGTCGGTTGGCGTCGTGCGCGAGGAATTGAAACGCCTCGCCGTCCCGACAAATATTCACCCGTCAAGCTTGCTTTGGGGAGTTCCGATTCCGCCACGGTACCTTGAAAAGTTATTTGTCCCCCTTCCGTACCTGCGGCGGGGCCTACTTCAATCATCCAGTCCGCTTCTCGTAACAACTCCTCTTCATGCTCGACGACGACCACCGTGTTACCGCGATCGCGCAAACCATGAATTGCTTGGATAAGTTGCTGGGTGTCGGCTGGATGCAAGCCAACGGTTGGTTCATCGAGCACATACAGCATATTGACGAGGCTGGAGCCGAGGGCTGTCGTTAGCGCAACACGCTGCCCTTCCCCACCGCTTAAGGTACGCAACGTTCTATCGAGGGTCAGATAGCCTAAGCCAACTTTATTGAGATAAGAGAGACGATTGCGCACTTGAGAAAGGATATTTTTGACTAGGGACTCTTCTCGCGATGACAAATTCATCTGGTCAAGTCGATGAAGGGATTCCCGAACTTCCAAGGAGCAGAACTCGGCGAAGTTGAGGTCAAGGACTTTGTACGACAATGCGGTGGGATTGAGTCGCCTACCATTGCATTCGCTACATGTTGAATAGCTTCGATAGCGGCTCAAAAGAACGCGGATGTGCATCTTGTACTTTTTGCGTTCGAGCCATGCAAAGAAGCCCTTGAGACCGCCAAAACTGCGTTCAGGAACGCCGTCAAAAATCAGTTTTTTATGTTTTGCAGTGAGGTCGCGATAGGGCTTGGACGTCGGAATACCATAATCGGGAGCCAAAGCGAGGAGTTCTTCGAGTTCATGCTGATAGGCGGGAGAGTTCCACGGGGCAATGGCACCTTCTTGCAAGCTGAGCGATTCATCTGGTACGACCAGTCGCATATCCATGTCGACCTGATCACCAAAGCCCTCGCACTTGGGGCAAGCTCCTAGCGGAGAGTTAAAACTAAAGAGAGTGGCCGTGGGTTCGAGGTAATCGATATCACAACGCTGGCAACGCAATCGATTCGAAAATGGTTCGATGTAGTAAAGGACATTGTCCAACTCGATGCTTTCAAGTTCGCTCGCTGTTGGCAGTGACCTCAATAAGTAGATATCACCATCTCCCTCTCGAAAAGCGATTTCGAGGGAGTCGAGCAAGCGTGAGGATGCGGTAAGTGGGAGGCTGAATCGATCCACGATTACCCAGGCGAAGCCGCTATCGGGAAATAGCTCGGCGAGGTCATCGCGTGCGTCGCTACCAATATTGACAATGCGGTCATACACGGCGAGCCGAATTAAGCCATCTTGTTGAAGTTGGGCGAGTCGATAGTTGAGCTCTGAGCGATCCTCCCAATGGGTTTTGAAGGCGAGCATCAAGCGGCTGGGGTTCTTTTCATTGAGACCTTGCGATTGATTCACTAGCAGATCGCTGATTCTTTGAGGAGAATGCGCGACAATAGGTTGTTGGCAACCATAACAGAGAAGTTTGCCAATCTTGGAATAGAGAAGTCTCAAATAGTCGAGAGTTTCGGTGGCTGTACCAACCGTGCTTCGATTGCTGCGCGAGATTTCTCCACGGGTTACCGCAACAGCGGGTGGAAGGCCGGCGATGTGGTCGTAGTTGGGCTTGTCGAGTTTTGCTAAGAACTGCCGCGTATAGGCCGAGAAGCTTTCGATATAGCGACGTTGCGATTCCGCATAAAGCGTATCGATGGCCAAGCTTGTTTTGCCACTGCCACTGACACCGCAAATGGCAATTAGCTTGTGACGTGGTATATCGACATCAACGTTCTTGAGGTTGTGGACGCGTACGCCCCGTAATTCAATGGGGGGAGCTGACAAGTTCGATTTCATAGTTGGCTTATTCTGCCGTATCGAGATAGGGATCTTGCCCCATTTCGCGATGCAAGCGGTTTCGTTCTCTTTCGAAATACAATAGAGCCATTCGGTCGCGAAAGTGTTTCCGCTCCACTTTCATTTGGCTCTTGCGAAAGATGGATGCGTAATTGTGAAACTCATTGCCACTCTCACCGATCTTTTTGAGTTGTTCGAACTTCTTCGTACCCAGTCCGTTCTTGAGTATGTCGTCGTCCAACGATAGATATTGACGATGGGAACCTGGGTCACCTTGTCGACCGCAACGTCCAATCAACTGTCGGTCAATACGAGCGGCATCGTGAAGTTCTGTGCAAATGACATGCATCCCACCGATTTCGTTGATCCCGGGGGCGAGTTTGATGTCGGTACCGCGTCCAGCCATGTTGGTTGCCACCGTCACTCTACTGCGGTGACCAGCTGAGGCGACAATTTCTGCTTCACGAGCAACTTCTGAGGCATTGAGTACTTCGTGTTCAATGCCTGCGGCTTTAAGCATCTTGGAGAGCTCAAGCGACTTGTCGATCGATCGAGTGCCAATGAGTACAGGGCGGCCGACACGATGCATTTCGCGTGTTTCTTCGACGATGGCCTTAAATTT
>JBILTA010000724.1:0-2926 GCA_044371785.1 Pirellulaceae bacterium
TCAATGTGCAGCGGAGTGGACCTGGATTGTAGCAAAATCACCACTCGGTTCGCATCAAATTTGCGGTATACCGCGGCAAACTGCACACTTTGGGACGAATTGGCTCCCCACTTGTCATCGCAATCCCGCATGCCATGATTAAGGGACAGATAGGAACCCCGAAAGACGCAATAACAACGCAAGTGGTAATGGAATGACATATCCTTATTCGCCCGATGATCGCCCAGACCCCTCGGATCGACAACCTACGGTGCGGGCTCGGGTTCCCGACCACATCCATCGAGGTGTGTTCAGCACCGGCGCGATTGTTATGACAGGCCCAAACGAATTTGTGATCGACTTCGTTCAAAATCTCGGCCGACCCTTTCAAGTAGTTTCCCGAGTCGTTTTGCCTCACGCCGTAATGCCGCAATTCGTGGATGCACTTGGAAAAAATATCGATCTTTTTCGTCAGCGTTATGGACCACTACCCATCGTCACCAATCGCTCCGAACAAGTCATTATCGGCAACGGCCCCAATCCACCAGCCGCACCCGCTAACCTTAACGATTCGGCCGTTCCCAACACGCCCCTGCAATTGGCGCAAGGTGCCGGAAGCACGCCACCCACAACAAATCCCTCTCCCCAGAATCCCTCTCCCCAGAATCCCAGCGCGGCAGGGGGAAGTTCCACTGCCCCTCCACCCATCCCTGGCACCTTCTCGATCGATACCAACGGAGGCTCCTCGGTTTCCCCGTTGCCTCCACCCAATCAACCCCGTCGACTCTCGCCCCAAGAAATCTACGATGAACTTAAATTGCGCGACGATGTCCTCAGTGGCAGCTACGCAAATGCTGTCATGATCGGACATGGACCTTATGAGTTCAGCTTCGACTTCATTACCAATTTCTACCCACAGTCCGCTGTCAGCGCCCGTGTGTTCGTCGCGTCCGGCCAAGTCGGTTTGTTCTATGACTCCATCAAATCTACTTGGGACCAATTTCGTCAGAGGATGCAAGGGCCGCAGCCACCTGATGCACCGCCTCCTTCAAGTTCCAACGACGACTTACATTGAAGCTGGTTACGCTACGCTCTCTGGCCGCCCGCGATAATTCCTTTCAAATCAATTCGGAACATAGTGATGACCAGCCCGAATTCTTACAAGCTATTTCACGCCGAACTCCCATTGATCCTCGCAAGTCAATCGCCTCGGCGCAAAGAGCTCATGCAAGCTTCAGGTTATCCGTTTCGTGTCGATACACCTGATCCGATGGCAGAGTGTGGAATATGCAGCCGAGAAACTCCACCCGAAATGGTCGCGCGACTCGCGTATCAAAAAGGGGCCGATGTTGCACAACGCACCGCACAAGGGCTCATTATCAGTTGCGATACGGTCGCCGAATGCATGGGAAAAATCCTGGGTAAGCCCGAGGATCGCCGTCATGCGCAAGAGATGTTGGAACTGCTCAGTGGTCGATCTCACAGTGTCTATAGTGGGCTCTGTCTCTGGAATCGTCCCGATGACAAACGAATCGTTCGCGTCGCTGTCAGTCGTCTGTATATGCAACCTCTTTCGCAACAGCAGATCAACGATTATCTCGATAGCGAATTGTGGGTTGGAAAGTCGGGCGCCTTCGGTTACCAAGACAATCATCCTTGGCTGCAACTTACAGAAGGAAGTGCCAGCAACGTTGTCGGCCTCCCCATGGAATTGCTTGCCGAAATGCTGCAAGAGATCGCCACGTAGCGGCGTCTCCTCCGAGACGCCGTTTTCCAGTCACTTCAGCGATTGTATACCCCACGGTCGCGCGGTAACTGAGGCACGGTAACTGAGGCACGGTAACTGAGGCACGGTAACTGAGGCGTCGGAGTTCGCTTCGCAGATGATGAAAGACAAGAGGGGGTGGGCGTTAGCGACTCAGGGTTAAGCCTCGGCCTCGGAGAGGCTTGGCTACGTGGGGTCAATCTCAATGGATAACGTGAGATTATCGTTGGTTGCCGAACTGCTTCGCTTCAGCGGAACATCAAGGATAGCCGTGTCTGCTAAACACAAACCTTGGTCATCGGTTTGACAGTAGTAATAGCCCACAGCGATTTGTAACGTCTGCTCATCTGCTTCCGGCAGGGGAAGTTCGAATTCAATAGACTTCCCCATCACTTTTGCCGAAGTCCGCATATTCATATTCGCAAACCCTGGCTGAATCACCGTCACCGGAAAGTCGGCCAACGTGTTGAGTTTCAAACCCTCAGGTAGATTAAAATCAATTCTAATCTTTACGCTTGTCAAACCAGTCCGAATGCTTTGGGCTGCGACCTTTATCTTCTTTCCTTCCTGCGGGAGTTTGAGATCCTCAGGCCTAATTTCTGGTTTAGGTGGTTTTAGATTCGCAATGACCAATGTTGTCATTTGATTCGTTTTCAGATCGAAGACCCGAATCGCATGATTGTTGGTATCAGCGATGTAAAGCACGTCGCCTGCAACTGTGAGTCCGCCTGGTTCATCCAGCAACGGTGGTGAATCGCTGTTGCCAGGAGTCTTGCTCCCTGCCAAAGTCGCTACATCACCGCTCTTCGCATCCACTACCTTAATCTTGTTGTTATAAGTATCAGCTACATAAATCTTTCCTTCGCGATAGCCGACGCCCAGAGGGTGCTGTAGCAAAGCGCTCACTCTTTTTCCATCCACGTCACCAAACGTAAACAAGCGATTCTGCTTCAGTTTAGATGTCCCGATCACTGTCCTCACTTCCCCTTGCCCCGACAGTGGCACGGCACGAATCGAACTACCTTCACTGTCGGCGACATACAGCCACTCGCCATCGCTGCTCAAACCACTTGGCTGTGCAAACGACGATGCACCTTCTTCATAAGTTCGTTTGGGAAGCAGTTTGCCATCGACGATGTCTTCACGTCCGTTGCCCGCGAACTGCGCAATCCCCTTCCCTTC
>JBILTA010000156.1:0-9501 GCA_044371785.1 Pirellulaceae bacterium
TCTTCCCGTAATCGAATTGCCTTGAACCCCCGCCATCGGCCAACTTGGTGTCCAGCTATCAAGTGCCTGGTACCAATCCGTGTCTTTTTTTAGCCGACTGGAACTATCAGTTTTGCTAATTTGAATCCTTCCCCAAAAAACAATGCGAGCATTCCAACTCGCCAAATTAGGGTGCCTGGCACCAGAAATTAGGGTGCCTGGCACCAAGTTTCGGCGGGCTTCGGCCTGTTTTGATCTCTTTTGTGTGCCTGGCACCAAAAATGGGCACCAAAAAATGGTGCCAGGCACACTGCTGGGGACGTCGGTAATACTGATTAGTATTCGATTTGTTAATGGATTCAGTGGCTTGGGGATGATGGTATGAAATTGGAGATTGATCAAGCCGGCGGTGAACGATGAGGAGGCCATCATCCCAGTGTTCTGAAACTTCGAAGACGCAGTTCAATACTAGAGATACAGTAGGCAAGTGCAAGCAAACCCGCCTACTGATCAATTGATATCAAAGATCAATCCAATGACAGCAACTATCGACTGGATTTGCCAAAACTCAAAATTGAAATCCCTTAGTTTATGACCAGCAGGGTTAGATCAACTCATCAAGTTGCGTAATCAAGTGTTGATAGTGTTTCAATGCCACATCGACCGGCTCGGGAGTGGTCATGTCCACACCAGCGTCCTTAAGCAAATCGAGAGGATCTTTGGAACAACCACTCTGCAGGAACCGCAGATAATCTTTCAACTCGCGTGGGCCACCTTCTAAAACTCGTCGAGATAAGGCAATCGCGGCAGCTAAGCCGGTCGCGTATTTGTAGACGTAGAAGGCGCGATAGAAATGCGGGATGCGCAAACACTCTAAAGAGAGTTCATTGTCAATGTGGAAGTTCGGACCAAAATATCCCTCCAACAAAGTGCGATACTCGGACTTAAGAGAATTGGTGGTCAGCGGTTCGCCTGCTTCGGCCATCTCGTGCGTTCGCTTCTCAAATTCGGCAAACATTGTTTGACGCACCATCGTCGCTCGAATGCTGTCAACTTCATGATTGATCAGATAGGCCTTTTCTTCTTTACTCTGCGCATTCTGAATCATGTAGTGACTCAGCAGTTGTTCGTTGAATGTGCTAGCCACTTCAGCCACAAAGATGGTGTAGTTGTAATACTGATAAGGCTGCGTTTTGGCTGAATAATGCGAGTGCATCGAATGGCCTGCTTCATGCGCCAATGTAAACACATCGTTGAGAACCTTAGGCTTATAGTTCATCAAGATATAGGGATCACCATCGAAGCTACCGCAGCTAAAGGCCCCGCTCTGTTTGCCTTGATTTGGGTAACGATCGCACCAGCGCCCTTTAAGGCCTTTTTCCAAGACTCGGCAATACTCATTGCCAAGTGGTTGCAAGGCCTTGAGAATCAGTTCGACACTATCCCCCCACGATCGTTCCGATTCTTGGGCTGTGAGAATCGGGACATAGGTGTCGTAGTGATGGATATCCTTTAACCCCATTTTGCGGCGACGTATATCGAAATATCGATAGGTCGTCGGTAAGTGTTGTCGTGTCGTGGCAATCAAATTGTTGTAAACGGACAGGGGGACATTGTCAGGAAATAACGCAGCTTCTAAACACGACGAGTACTTGCGGGCGCGAGCATAAAACACATCGTTGTGAATGCTACCGATCAAGCAAGCAGCATAAGTATTCTCAAACGATCCAAACCCGGCGTAATATTTTTCAAAAGCCGCTTTACGGATAGCGCGTTTCGGGGAAATCATGAACTGAGAGTAAGTCGCATGCGAAAGCTCTACTTGTTCACCGGCTTCATTTTTGACAATACCGAACTTCATATCGGCATCGTTAAGTTGGCGAAAAACTTGATTGGCGGTGGATGCCATCTCGCCTTGCAACGAAAGAAGTTCTTCTTCCTTTTGTGACAAGGTGTGTTTTTTGAAGCGAATGATTCGTTCCAGAAGCAAGCGATAAGGCTTTAGGCAATCTGCGGCCAGATATTCTTTCAGCGTGCTAGATGGTAACGACAGGATTTCTGGCCGAAAAAATGAAGCCGCCTGCGCCAGTTTCATAACGGTTGTTTGATAACGAGCAAACAAAGCTTTCGCTTCATCGTTTGCCTGGTCTTCCGTAGTGCGAAGTTGAGCATACGTTCCAACTCGTTCGGCAACTCGATCGACTTGGAGATCAAACTTTAGGAATTCCGCAACTCGTTGAGCCGATTGTTTCATCGTTCCACGAAAGGGTTCATATTGTTTCTGAAATTGTTCGAGCTTCTTTAGGTCTCGTTCCCAACCCGGAATGTCTTTATAGAGACTGGAAAGATCCCACGTATCTTCGACAGCAATCTCATTTCGTGTTGGTACGCGGACTGCATTGCTCATAGTATCCATCCCATCCAGTTCCAAGAAGCAAATAAAATTTAAGCGAATCGACTTAGCTTGCTGTGTGGATTCTCAAGTGTTCCAAGTTATCTTTCATTGAAACACCATTTCCCGGTTTGTCATTCAACTGAATGATGCCCTTTTCAACTCTTACGCCATCGGCTAAGTCTTCCTTAAGCAGCACAGCTCCATCTAAATCGGCAAAATCAAGCAGTGGTTTAAGCTGAGCGGCGGCTGAGATTCCGATGCTCGATTCGGTCATGCAGCCAACCATAATAGACAGCCCGAGCTCGCGTGCCTTTACGATCATGCGACGCGCTGGTGTCACGCCACCGCATTTAACCAGCTTGATATTGATTGCGTGAAAGCCTTGTGCACATTGCTCAACCGAGCTAAACACAGGGCAGCTCTCATCTGCCATCAACGGGAGTGGGCTTTGGGCCTTAAGCTTGGCCATATCACTCCATTGTTCTACGGGGAGTGGTTGCTCGATAAACTCAACGCCTAATTGCTTGAGTTGAGTGGCCATCTCAACGACTTGCTCGGGTTTCCAGCCGCAGTTAGCATCCACTCGGAAAGTTGCTGAGGTATGTTCGCGGAGAAAGCGAATCGTTTCCAAATCGTTTGGAGTTCCGCATTTGACTTTGTAAATGGGCCAACCGGGCATCGCTTGCATTTTGCGAAGCATGACATCTCTGGTGTCGATGCCTAATGTGTAGCAGCTTTGTGGGCCGGTCGATGGATTCAGCCCAAGGAGTTGCCAAACAGGTTTGCCGTGTTTTTTTCCCCATAAATCATAGGCGGCCATATCGAGTGCTGCTTGTGCAAACCGATTATGGCCCAGCATTGGATCGAGTAAATCCCAAAGGACTTCGGGTGTGTCCCATTTCAGAGTAGGTAAAATCTGTTGAACTTGTCGAAGATCTTGTAGCATCGTCGGTATAGACGCGGCATAGAAGTCGTTTGAGGTCGCCTCGCCATAACCTCGCAACTCACCATCGCTGAGTTCCACGATCATCGTGGGTTGCGATGTAGCCGTTCCCCGCGCGATGGTGAATGGGTCACGTAATGGCAAGTCAAACAAATGTGTTGTAATCTTCACGGGCTCACCTTGAACTATTGCGAATTGGCCATCTGGAATTACATACCGAAATTGCGCCAACGACCGTCATGGTAGAACTTTTCTGCAGCATCAATCAAGCGATCCGCACCATCGCGAATGACATCAACAACGGGCAGTTCCATATCTTCTTCAATTCGTTGAGCAATCTCTTTGGCGATTTGTGGGCTAACCTTACGACCATTCATCCCAATGCCAATGATTTCGCAGGGTTGATGGATCGTCGCCATGGCCATAAAGAGTTCCGCGATTCTGCGCAATTCTGGAATAGGGACATGATCGATCCCACCAACCGAAGCGCGGCCCGCTTCAAAACACAAAATCAATGCATGTGGCAGGCAACCATGTAGTAGGCTAAGTGTGACGCCTGAATAGGATGGATGAACGATACTCCCCTGCCCTTCGACAACGACCACAGAGTGATGTTGATTTTCGAGCACAAGTTGTTCAGCGGCTCCTGCCACGAAATCGGCCACGATGCAATCCAGTGGTAAGCCCGATCCCGCGATCATGATGCCTGTCTGACCCGTTGCGATGAAGTGCGAATCAACACCACGTTTTTCAAGGCCTCTAGAAACTTCGAGGCTTACGACCATCTTTCCAATGCTGCAATCATGGCCTACCGTGTGAATGCGAAGGCAATTATTGCTCAAGCCTCGACGACGTGAGATCTCCTTGAAGTGGTTTCGACGAACATCGATCAAGTGCACTCCCTTGCGTTCAGCGGCTTCGCGGAACTCGTGGTCATCAAGCATAAAGTCATGCAATCCACTAAGGACATTAAGGCCCTTATGAATGGCGCCTAGAATAATGGGGCGCCAAGAGGCTGGGATTTTTCCGCCGGGTGGCGCGATCCCAATAACCAAAGTGTTAGCATCCGGAACTTCGTCCAACGACGATACAAACTTGAAGCCCTCTCCGGAACCTAAGTAGGGAGCAACTTCTTTGCCGTGCAAATGACTATCGATTACGCCCACACACTCTTCAGGGCAATATCTCAAGAGTCCAGCAGCCGTTTTGGCCGTGTGTGGATTTGAGTGACCTTCTGTCAATAAAACCATACGGCGTTTCATAGCATCACCTCGACAAATATGGGCAGAGCGGAAGAGTTTCTCTGATTAACATTGTCTCAAAAAAAAAGGGCCTTGTGTAAGGCCCAATGTGTGAATTCTGAGGTTGCTTATGTTTCCAACTTGATTCGACTACTTCGGTGTAATGGAACCAGGTTCAATCAGATCTTTATAGTTGTGCGCATCCATGAGTGTGAAACCCAAGAACAAAGCCACGAATACCAATGTTCCCAAGAACATAATGATATTGAAGGGTTTGTCGTGAATCATGTGCATAAAGAACAGGATCACAAGACCCGCTTTGATCGTGGCAATTGTCAGCGACGCCCAAATTTCGAAATTGCCAAGGTCGAGTGTGGACTGATAAACGGTCGCTACCGTTAAAGCCAGGAGCGCAAAAAACACGGCCAACAGTTGCCAAACAGGTGATGGATGGGCGAATCCATGATGATGGCCGTGGTGACCATGACCGGAATGGGCATGCCCCTCCGTCTTATCGTGTTGAGCATGTTCGGTGGCGTGTGAGTGAGCCATATATGAACCTAAGCAAAGTAATTTTTTGAGAGTGATGACAACGGTCGACGGTTTCTGAACTTGATCAGGTAATCAAGTACAGCAATGGGAAGAGGTAAATCCAAATGAAGTCAACCAAGTGCCAGTACAAACCAACATAATCAACAGGGCCAAAGTACTCGGAATGGAATTGACCTTGGGCTGCCTTGACCAAAATCCAGGTAAGTACAAACATACCTGCGATAATGTGGATGGCGTGCACACCAGTCATGCAGTAATAGATACTAAAGAACAATCCCGCCGCATTGGGCTTATTGACCTCAGGCGAAATAATTTCGTTATCGGCACTGTGGGAAGTGTCGCTATGCCCTGCATCTGCAACAGCAGTGGTGGCAGGGGCTGTTTCATCTGCCTTGTGTTCATGTGGAGCATCTGCGTGAGCTGAATCTGCGTGTTTCTCTTCGGCGTGTTTTTCCTCGCCGGAGCTCGATTCATGAGATCCAGACGCAGCTACATGACCGTTATCTCCATGTTCGGCTGCTTCGCCGGACTCGAGATAGAGACCTAAGCCAACTCCCAAGAAAAAGCACAAAGCACTCACCGATAATGGACCAGCGATTTGCTTCTGTATCGTGTTGCTCGTAGCCACAGCTTGACCGTACCAAGCGGTGAAAACGACAAGCAACAAACCTGGAACAATCATGAAATAGACGAGCCACTTTGAGAGGCCTTCGTGGTGTTCGGGATGAGCCACCTGTGGAACGTAGAAGCCCGCTGGCAACAAACCGAGATCAATTTTGTGACTGTACTCAACCGCCTTCACACCCAAGAAGATCGCAGCGCACGCGATGGTCATCCCGGTGCAAGCGACGACACCTCGGTTTTGGCCAAGCATTGCACAGCGAACTGCCCAAGCCATCGTCAAACTGCTAAAGAGCAATACGCCGGTGTTGATTGCACCCAGCGTCTCATTCAAAAACTGGCTAGCAAATGTCCAAATTTCTGGATGGAGGCTGCGATACATAGCATAGGCGCAGAACATCCCGCTGAAGAACAACACTTCTGTAATGAGGAACAGCCAGATTCCGAGTTTACCGGAGTCAAATTGCTGTTCGGCATCATCGAAATGGTGCGCCAACCATGCTGGATGATCATGGTCGTGATCATGACCATGATCATCATGTCCATGGGAATGATTGTGAGTTGCATCTAATTCAGTAGCTGACATCAACTAGCCCTTCGCGAGCACTGGATTATTTATGGGAACCGCTCGCGCGGTCTTCCGGACGTTCAACGTAACCACCGACACGATTGTCGTACACCAAGCGGCTGTAATCGTAAGGATCCTTCACCACTGGTGGACGGAGGAAGTTATAGAATGGAGGTGGAGATTCGCAATGCCATTCCAAAGTATCACCACCCCATGGGTTGGCCGGTGCTTTACGTCCACGGAACAGAGAACTGAGCAATACACCTGCTGCGATGAACAAGCCCAAGCCCAAGACGAAAGCTCCAATGGTCGACACTTGATGCAAGAATTGGAACTCTGGGTCGTATTGTGCATAGCGGCGTGGCATACCACGGCTACCCATCACGAACTGTGGTAAGAAGGTCAAGTTGAAGCCAATGAAAACAATCAAGGCGGAGATTTGCCCACCCAATTCGTTGTACATTTTGCCGATCATCTTTGGCCACCAGTGGAACAAACCGCCCAAGAATGCGATCAGGGTTCCGCCCATCATCACGTAGTGGAAGTGGGCTACTACGAAGTAGGTGTCGTGCAAGTGTCGGTCCGTTGATAGTGAGCCGAGGAACAAGCCCGTCAATCCACCGATGGTGAACAAGAACAAGAAAGCCAATGCGTAGCACATAGGTGTCACGAGGGAGACAGTTCCCTGATACATCGTAAACAACCAGTTGAACACTTTGATCGCAGATGGAATCGAAACGGTAAATGTCAAGGCACTGAAAATAATGGTCGTCACTTCGGCCATACCAGAAGTGAACATGTGATGGCCCCATACCAAGAAGCCAAACAACGCGATAGCAACCGAGCTGTAGGCGATCATTCGGTAGCCGAAAATAGCTTTGTGGCTATGAACCGACATTAGTTCGCTGATGATGCCCATCGCAGGCAAGATCATGATGTACACAGCTGGATGTGAATAGAACCAAAAGAAATGTTGGAAGGCGACGGGGTCGCCATTGTAGGCCGGATCGAAGATACCAATTTTCAAAAGGCGTTCGGCTGCCAACAACAACACGGTGATACCGAGAACGGGAGTTGCCAAAACCTGAATGATTGACGTCGAGTAGGTTGCCCACAAGAACAAGGGCATACGGAACCAAGTCATCCCAGGTGGACGCATCGTGTTGATCGTCACGATGAAGTTCAAGCCTGTGAAAATCGAGCTAAAACCCAGAATGAAAACACCCATCGTCGCCGCCACCACAGGACCTTGGGTCAGTGTGGAGTAAGGAGTGTAGAACGTCCAGCCTGTATCAAGACCTGTGGAGAACAAGGCAACCAAGAAGAACGCTGTTCCTGCTAACCACAGGTAGAAACTGCTAAGATTCAACCGAGGAAACGCAACGTCTTTGGCACCCAACATAACAGGCACCAGGAAGTTACCTAAAGCGGCAGGCACCGATGGGATGATAAACAAGAACACCATGACAGCCCCGTGCAGCGTGAAGAGCTGATTGTAGCCATCGTTGGAGAACATGTTCTCGCCAGGATAAAACAATTCGGCTCGCAGAAGCAAAGCCAGAATACCACCCAACAAAAAGCTGGAAAGAATACCGACCAAATACATCAAGCCGATGCGTTTGTGGTCAAGGGTCAATGCCCAACTAAGGAAGCCTTTGGTATGCGTCAAATAGTTCGGGTCAGGTCTCTGAGACTGCGAATGTTCCGCAGTCTGGACGCTTCCGGGGGTGACGACAGCACTCATCTGTACTCTCCGACAAATATATAATTGCGGTCCGCCGCATCAGGGCCATCTAGTTAAAACGGCCAGTGATTGGGACTACTTCAAACTCTTAATAAACGCGGTCAATGCTGAAATTTCTTCTTCTTTCAATTTACCCGCATACGAATTCATCTGATTGATTTTTGCAACGAAATTCGCTCGAGCTTGGCTTTGGGGATTCAAGATCGAATTGCGGATGTACTGCTCATCCATTGTAACCTTTTGTCCATCCGACATATCCATCGAAGTACCGAAACTTCCCTTGAATGATGGACCTACCACGATTGAACCGTCTAACGAATGGCAGCCTTTGCAACCTTGACGCTCATAGATCCATTTGCCCCACTCGATTGGGTCGGTTGGTGGCTTGGAGGCTTCAGCGAGCCAAGCATCAAACTTTTCTTGTGACTCAACCACTACCAAAGCTTGCATCAAACTGTGTTTGGTCCCGCAATACTCGGTGCAGTACAAGTCGAACGAACCTTCTTTGATCGCTTGGAACCACATGATATTCAAGCGACCTGGAACGATGTCTGTCTTGGCACGAAATGCTGGAACAAACAAGCTATGGATTACGTCTTCCGAACGCATGATCAGCTTAACGGGCTTGTTGATAGGAACGTGTAGATCGGTGCTTATTGCTCCGTTGGGGTACTTAAATGTCCAGTTCCATCGGATAGCCTTCACTTCAATATCGTAAGTTTCTGTCGGGGGCGACATCATGTCGAGGTAACCGTAAACGCCTCGAACGAAGATCCAAACCACGATCAAGGTAGGGATAACAGTCCAGGTAATTTCCAGAGCGTTATTGTGGACCGCTTCTGGTGAGCCTTGATAGCCAGGGCGTTGACGATACTTCCAGACGAAGTAAATCATCCCCGCAACAATCAGAGCGAAGAAGACAATACAAATCCACAGAACGGCGTGGAAAAAGAAATCCACTTCCGGGGCAAACGTTGAAGCCTGCTCAGGAAACCAGAAGCTGGCTGGTTCGTCTGCTAGTAACCAGGGCTGTGTCATAAAACTGTCCATTAAAGTTCAGTGCTTGCTTGAGTTTCAACTAAAGTCTCTTGGGGCCGTCTGTTGGCAAACCAAAATGGTGCCGTCAGTCCCAAAAGCATCAAAACAAAGGCCGCTGCGCCTAAGCTCAACATCTTGTAGCCGACGGCCGTATATCGATTCGAGGCTGGATCGTAGGCCATACACCATAACGCAATAGCATCCAAAGAGCTTCCCAACTTACCTTGGGAACCTTCGATGAGCGCCATGTTCATAGTATTGGGTTCAATTGAGGGTGAATAAAGATAGCGTGTTACCATTCCTTTGGGCGACAGTACAATTGTCGCAGCCGAATGGTTAAATCGTTTTGTAACCGGGTCCCAGGTATATCGAAAACCAACCGAATCAGCGATGGTTGTAATCGCGTCTTGATCGCCGGTT
>JBILTA010000155.1:0-9501 GCA_044371785.1 Pirellulaceae bacterium
CAATATCGCAACATGGGAGATGGACTGAAACGCAATCCGCTGGTCGCCGATTTAGCCGAACAAGCTTACGCGAAACTAAATCGTCCCTGCCAACGTGAGATCATCCGTGGTGGAACCGATGGAGCTTTATTAACCGCTCTTGGCCTACCCACGCCCAATTTATCGAGCGGCCAATACAACATCCACAGCCCACTTGAGTTCGCCTGCTTAGATCAAATGGTCGAAGCCTGTGAACATTTAGTAGAGCTGCTCGATCTGTGGCAGCAACATGGCCGCAGTTAGTCAAACCTCACACTGCTGAGTCAGTCCGCGATGTGTTTAGCGGTCGAACGTTTTGCCCGTTGACCGCTCACCTTCGAGGAGGATTCTTCTCGCGGCAAAAGCAAGCCATAAGGACCGCTTTGTAGGCCCTATGCAGCTTTGCGAGAGCGTGAAGGGGTTGTTGCTTTGTCGTTGTAGCTTGGCGAACGCTCTCCATCGACCACACCGAGAACGGGTCGATGCCCGGCCGCGATGATTTGCGATGCTGTATCCAAACGCTTCTTCAAGTTGCCGACGCCACCTAGTTCACGATACCCCTTAGTGAAGGAGCGAATCGCTGCCAAGCGTGCTAATGACAACGAGCCCAGCAAACGCTCTACCAATGTTGGGAAATGCGAAGCGGCACCCACACTACCAAGTATGGCGTCATACTGTGCTACAACTTGACCAATGCCTTGGAAGTCCACTGCATTTTGAGTCGTCAACAGTTCGCCTGGAACTTGGATGGTTGAGAAGTCCGATGCAGCCACTGTTGCTCCGATTTGACGCAATGCCAAACCAAGCTCGACTTCAGCCACAGCGGTCGATACATCACTACGCAGCCCATCTAACGCCAACAGCACTCGACGCTTGATGAAGCAACCCGCTAGCGCAGGTCCCAGCTTCCCCTCAGCAATCGATTCGTCAGCGGTGACAAGACGATGGCACCAAAGTTGTGACAAATCTAAGCCACAATACTCTTGTCCATCTTGTTTGTTCAAATAGACGGGCGTTACGACGCTGGCATTGTGTTCTGCCATCACCCGTAGCGGATCGTCCGTCCATGATTCCATGACACGCACGCCACACCGCAGAATATGCAGTACAGGTGAAATTGCTGCTCGCAATGCTTCATTGAGCAAACTTACTTCGTTTGCTTGTTTCGTCGTTTCGATGAACAGCACCTCATCCCCGAGCGCATACGGATCGCGATACGATCCGTCATGCGAAACGAGAATTTCACAATCCGCTGGCCGGTTTTCTAAAACCGAGACCAAGGTTGTTTCCAATGCAACTTCATCACCCGAGAAGGGAATAATGATCGAAAGTCGAGGCACGTATAACCTCCCGACGCTCGCCGCCATAATCTAAGTCGTCGCCATATGCGTTAAGATTCTTCGGACTCCGCAAATCTGTAAATCCAGGCAATTCAGCGAGGTGGAGTCAGATAAGACAGCAAAGAAAAACCACCCAGGCAATCTGTGACGGCAAGTTTCGCATTAGAGCGAGAAAATCTGTACCTAATTTTGGCTTAGCCCATAATTCGGAGGTACGCCCACCAGACGATACCCGTGGCCATTCCAATTAAAAACAGACTGTAGAAAGTAATTAAGACAGAATAGACAAGCTTTTCCGCGACCGAAAATTTTGGGCTCAACCAGAGCAAAGGGAGCCCCAAAAAACCTGTTACCCCCCACAACAGAACGAGAAGAGCCCGCCGGTTTCCCAACAAACTGCTACTGAGTTGATCGGAAACCGATACCTTCCCCCCACTTGATTGGACACGTTCGGTTGACTGGTCTGATGTCATGGGAGAGGAGTCGATTAGGTGGCTTCACTGACTCGAACGTCAATGTTGGGATTGGAAACGAACAACGAACTCAGTTCGAAAACTCAGAATGGAATTCCCAAAGCATCGCAAAGAAACTTCATTAATGGGCGGGCTTGGCGAAATAACTCAATGGAGCGATCCACAAAATCCTCGCGTTGCACTTCCGCACGCTTCAACTGAACAACTCCACAATAACTAGTGCGACGCAGATCTTCAATGAGAGGATGATCAATTGGGTAACCTCTTGGTGCGGACTTTAGGGATTCCCCCGACAATTCAAATTGGCTACTAAACTTTTTGTCCTTGATCACTTTCTTCCAAGCGGACCGATCTTCATCTATGGTTTGACGGATCAATTGCAAAGCTTCGCGAGGTGGCATCCACACCCCTGCCGCAATAAGGCATTCGTCACTGGCCACATGCACATAAAATCCGGGTGCATGAATATCACTCAATCGCTGGTGCCGGAAAGAAAGACCGACATTGGTTTTATAGGGCGTTTTGTCTTTCGAGAACCGGGTATCACGGTAGATACGCATCAGCGTACCACCGCCACGCTTGGTCGTACCAACCATTTGACTGGATACCGAACCTAATTTGGCTTGCATCGCTTGAATGTAAGACCAACTCGGTTCGACGTACAGCTTTTCGTAGCGTTCTCGATTCTCAGCGAACCACTCACGCGTGTTATTAGCCGCCAGTTCATCCAGAAAACGAAACAGTTCTTTTGGAAAACCGGTGAAAGGCGGGATACTTTTAGGAGGGGCCATGAGTCAATTCCGCGCCACTTTCACTTTGTTCATTCAAACGTTTCAGCCATCTCGCGAGCATGGTAACTGCTGCGCACAAACGGCCCACTAGCAACTTTCTTGAATCCCATCGCTTTGGCTTGCGCCCCAAGTTCGGCGAAAACTTCGGGACGAATATATTCTACAACTGGCAAGTACTTTGGCCCGGGTTGTAGATATTGCCCCAAAGTCAGAAAATCACAATCGACAGAAAGGAGATCGGCTAAACAATCCAGCACTTCCTCCTTGGTTTCGCCGAGTCCTAGCATCAACCCGCTTTTGGTTTTGATCGACGGATTCATTTCTTTGATTCTTCGAAGCATTTCCAATGTCCATTGGTAATCGCTCTTTGGGCCCCGGACGCGGCGGTACAAACGAGGCACCGTTTCCATGTTATGGTTGAAAACTTCAGGAACCGCATCGACGACGCGTTGCAACGCATCCTTTTGCTGGACAAAGTCAGGGGTTAGCACTTCAATGGTTGCACCAGTTCGCTCGCGAACGGCCAAGACGCATTGATAAAAATGTTCGGCACCACCATCAGGGAGATCGTCGCGTGTAACAGAGGTGATCACAACGTGCTTGAGCCCTAAGCGTGCCGCAGCTTCGGCCACACGTGCTGGTTCATCTGCTTCCAATGCCCCTGGGCGCCCACGCGAAACAGCACAGAACCCGCAGGGGCGAGTGCATACGTTGCCCATGATCATGAAGGTTGCCGTCTTTTGCGAATAACATTCCATGCGGTTGGGGCATTTGGCATTATCGCAAACGGTCTCAAGTTTCAGTTCCGACAACAGGTTGTCGGTAAAGTGATTAGAATTACCTTTCGGGACTTCGCGTCTTAACCAAGGCGGCAACCGCCGACCTGCAGTAGAATCGGACGATGCGAGTGAACCGCACGACGTAGAACTACTAGAGTCGGTAGCAGAGTTCACAGAATCCAAGTTAACGATAGGTAGAGGAACGCTCATACTGAATCTTTGTTACAATTGAGAAAGAACGGTTGGCATTCAGACCGATGCCCCTTTTCATTGTAGGCTAAGGAGTCCAGCCCCTGAAGCCTTAATTGGCCTTAGTTCGAAACGATATCCAGTGAACAAAAAAACCCCAATCCCAACTTCATCGGCTCCCAAAAAGCCCGCTTCGAAAGGCGCGGATGCCCCAAAAGAAACGCCAATCGCTGAAAACCGCAAGGCTCGCCATAAATACGAGGTCCTGGAAACAGTCGAGTGCGGAATGATTTTGCGCGGCACCGAAGTGAAAAGCTTGCGCAACGGCAAATGCTCGCTGGATGAATCCTACGGGCGGATCCTCAACGGCTGCCTCTGGTTGGTGGGCTGCGATATACCTGAATACAAAATGGGTGGGTTCTGGAACCACGAACCTAAACGCAACCGACAATTGCTCCTGCACAAGCGAGAACTCAATCGCTTCGTTGGCCGAGCCCACGAGAAAGGCTTGACTCTCGTACCATTGAAACTTTACTTCAATGAACGCGGCATCGCCAAATGTTTGCTCGGTTTGTGCAAGGGGATGCAGATGCATGACAAGCGCGAGAAACTCAAACAAAATGATGCGCGTCGCGAGATGGAACGCGCCGTGCGACGCAAGGGATCTTAAGTCATGATTCTTCAAGTAACCGACATTCAAAAATCCTACCCGCTCCCCGGGGGCGGGACGGTCCAAATTCTAGATGTGCCAACACTGAATGTGGCGGTTGGCGAACAAGTTGTTCTACTCGGACAAAGCGGTGGAGGCAAAACAACTTTGCTGCATATCATCGCCGGCATCTCAACGCCCGATAAAGGCTCCATCATGCTTGATGGAATTGAAATCACAAAACTGTCCGAACAAGGGCGCGATCGAGTACGAGCAGCCAAACTTGGATATGTCTTCCAAACCTTCAATCTCTTGCCCGGCTTCACGGCTCTGGAAAATGTGCGTCTCGGTATGACCTTCGGAAACGGCAAACACGACATCGCACGAGCGACTCGTTTGCTGGAACGTGTAGGCCTAGGCGATCGCTTGCACTATAAACCCGCGCAACTTTCGGTGGGCCAACAACAACGTATCTCCGTAGCTCGCGCATTAGCGAATCGGCCGCGCTTGCTACTCGCTGATGAACCGACAGCCAATGTTGACGCAGCCAATCAGCAGAAGATCATTGACCTCATTCGCGAAACCTGCCACGAAGAACAAATCGCCCTGATTATGGTCACACATGATTTGAAACTCGCTCAACAGTTCCCACGCATCGAACGCTTGGAAGATCTAAATCGCGTTCTGCAATCTGTGGCTACTTGAATAAAAATATCAGAGTAATCCCCGAAAGCATCAACCCATGAACTTACTTCTGATCGCTTGGCGAAACATGCAACAACGAGGCCTCTCCTCGTGGCTAACCATCTTTTCAATGGCCTTGGGCGTGACACTGGTAGTGATCGTGCTGGCGATCAGCGGGGTCGTTACAGAGTCGTTTCAACGTAACAGTAGCGTAGGCTACAACATTATCGTCGGAGCCAAAGGCAGCCCGCTGCAGTTGACTCTTAATACCGTGTTCTACTTAAGCCGTCCTGTGGAAAACGTTCCCTATTCTTATTTCCTGGAGTTTCAGCCAGGCAAGGGTCGGCAAGAAGCGTGGAAGAATATCGGCGGTCGCATGGTTGATCCGGAAAAACCTGGAAAATATTCCCGATATATGTCGGGCGGCTTTGCTGTACCCGTTTGCTTGGGCGATTACTTCGGTCCATTTCGCGTCGTCGGCACAACCCCAGATTTTTTTACCAACTTACGTTACGGTGAAGCGGGCGATATGGAATACAAGTTCTCCGATGGCAGAAACTTTGAAGAGTACACCCCAGAAAATGGTTACTTTGAAGCCGTTATCGGATCGAGGGCCGCCAGCGAAATGAAAGTAAAGGTTGGTGATAAAGTCAGCCCTTCACACGGCGATCCCGAAGGCGAAGGACATGGCGAGAAATTTACCATTGTGGGTGTCTTGGCTCCAACAGGCACACCCAACGATCGGGCATTGTTCATCAACATGGAAGGCTTTTATTGGATGGACAAACACTCTCGACCACTCGATGAAGTTGAGAAGGCAGAGAAAGAAAGTGGCTTAACTTATGCCGAGAGCCCAGGGACTTCGGAAGCACAAGGCATCCCTGCAAAACTCCCCATTCATCAACGTGAAGTGACTGCCATCTTGGTAAAGCCAGGTGGAGAGTCGGGGATCTTTGCCGCCAACATGGAACGAACCATTAACGAAAACTTGCAAGCTCAAGCAGCTTCACCCG
The DNA here is from genome assembly GCA_044371785.1 of Pirellulaceae bacterium. Classification (GTDB taxonomy): domain Bacteria; phylum Planctomycetota; class Planctomycetia; order Pirellulales; family Pirellulaceae; genus JAFLCP01. The sequence continues at coordinate 5,937 of JBILTA010000155.1, forward strand.
TTCGAGAAATTTCGAATATGTTGACGATGTTTGTGCAACCCGTTCAATTTGCTTTGCTGGTTCTAACGATCTTGGTGTGTCTTGTTAGTGCCATCGCCATCCTGGTTAGCATTTATAATTCGATGAGCGAACGACGGCGTGATATCGCGGTGATGCGAGCCTTGGGCGCTCGCCGCGATGTGGTACTAGCCATCATCTTGGCGGAATCAGTGTTAATCGCTTTAGCTGGTGGACTCATCGGTTGGCTGATGGGCCACGGCATCTCAGCTATAGCAAGTCCCTGGGTCGAAGATCAAACAGGGATTCAAGTTGGGTTTCTGACAATCAACACCTGGGAATGGATGCTCATCCCAGGAATCGTGATTCTCGCGATAGGCGCTGGGCTGATCCCCGCGTTCTCTGCCTATCGAACCGACGTGTCGCGCAATTTGAGCGCGTAACCACTTACCGTGCCTGACCGCCACTGGGGTCAGGCTGGCTAGCCGTGCTGCTCCCAGAGAGCCACTGCGGCCCTGCGCCTCACAAGGGAGCCAAACACCCCCTAAAAGCCGCCTCAGGGCGCCCCGGGCTTAATTATTTCCCAACAAACCCTACCAAGCCCCCTCTAACAGACGACATCTTTAATTGACTTAAGTATCCTGTTGTCGCTAAACTTGGCCCACAACACCGGAGCAGTTCCAAAGTTCCGGTTAATTATTCTTTATTTTCGCGATTTCTTTTCCCACTCTCTTTGGAGCTCCTCTCATGCGCCGAAATGCTTCTCTTCACGCACCTCGCTCCGGCTTCACGTTAGTCGAATTGCTTGTTGTTATTGCCATCATTGGCATCTTGGTTGGCTTGCTTCTACCTGCTGTTCAAGCGGCCCGTGAAGCCGCGCGACGCATGCAATGCTCGAATAACCTCAAACAATTGGCGTTGGCGAATGCCAACTACGAAACCGCATTTAAGGTCTATCCACCTGGCCGCATGGGTTGCGATGGAATCAATAACCAACCTTGTACGGGTGATCCGAACTTCCGTCGTGTTGGCACCAGTGCGTTTGTTATGCTACTGCCCTATTTGGAGCAAAAGCCGTTATACGATTCGATGGACTTCAATAACGGTTTGTATAGCGCGCAATTCGGAATGAATACTCGAAACAGGCGAGCTGTCGAAGTTCGACCACCCATGATGGTATGCCCATCAGATACCGCTTTGACTTTTATCGATCTCGGCAACTACAAGCCAGCGACCGGAAGTTATGCCATGGTATCTGGAACACGTGGAGCTAACGAAGGCATTGGTGCTGGACTCAAGATTGCCAACACTGGCATGTTTATGTACAAACGAGCCCTGCGACCACGTGATGCACTTGACGGCACCAACTCAATGATGATCTTTGGTGAAGTCCGCGACGGACATCTACCTGAGGTCAACAACATTTGGACCAACGGTAGCCGTCACGAATCTCTGCGATCGACACTGAATCCTCCCAACACACCACCCGGTGCTGGAGTTTGGACTTCGCCTTACGGTGTTCGTATCAACGGTGCTTTCCATAGTCGCCACCCAGGTGGCGTGATGTTCGCATTCCTCGATGGACACGTGAGCTTCTTGTCGGACACGATTAATCTAACCGCCTATCGCGCCCTTTCAACACGCGAAGGTCGTGAGCCTATCCGCGATACGGAATACTAATTCCGCTGATCGCCATGGCGTTTGCAATCAGCAAGTCCATCTCCACATTTTTCAACTCGCCTGCACAGGCGGCAAAAATGTGGAGATTTGCGAAAGACTTGCATCCACCGTCATTCTTTTACCTTCCTATTCAACTGACATCACCCAACTTCTATGAACAAGACACTTTACTCTGTAGTTGCATTGATCCTCCTATGTACCTCCACTCTCGGTTGCGGACGTGGCCCAAGACTTGTCAAGGTATCAGGTAAAGTGCTGATCGATGGCAAACCGCTCGAACGCGGTTTCGTGCAGGTCATTCCCAAAGATTCTCGCGCAGCATCAGGTGAAATTGGTCCCGGTGGACAGTACACTTTAACGACATTTGAAAATGGAGACGGCTGCGTACTAGGGACGCACACCGTAACCATCCTTGCTAACGAAAGCAAAGGTCCAACTGCCTTACACTGGTATGCACCCAAGAAGTACTCTGATCCAGTTTCGTCTGGCCTTACTTTGGACGTACAACAAGCAACCGATGCAGCGGACATCAATCTAAGCTGGGAAGGTGGCAAACCCTACACCGAGAAGTTTGATGAGGAAGGCTCCCAATTGGGCGCCAGTTCCGCTCCCGCAGAATGAAAGAAAACATGAAACTCGCTTCAACCTTTAGTTGGCTGCTCGCAATTTGCTTGGCAGGTATAACCGGCTGCTCTCCGCTGGATTGGGAGAAAAACCGTGGCAACACTTTTGTTTCGGATTATGGCTCTGTCGAGTTTGCGTTTCCCCCTCAATGGACTAAAAGAACAGAGGAAAACCCATTTGACCTGCAGTGCTTCTCACCTCAGCAGGATATGAACTGCGGGGTCTTCGTGTATTTAAAGGAAGACTTGGCGGAAGATACAACTCCCGATAGCGCCTTGAGAAGACACGTAGACGATATCCAAAGTAAGCGAACAGACTTTCGCGAGCTTGAACCCGCACGCTCCATCTCCTTCGAGAATCGAGTCATCACTATCATTCCCTGCTCGGGAAAAAAGGATAACGAAGAATATTCCTATGTTTTTGCGCGCGTTGATTTCAAAGACAATCCTGGCGTCTTTGCAATACTATTGCACGTAGCCCTGCCGGAACTCAGCAGTAAAGCCAAGGAAAATATTTTGCGAATCGCGCGGTCTGCCAAACCTATTACGGAAACTCCGGCGACACCCTAACAATGGATACCACGTGTCCCGAAAAAACGAAACGTCACCAAAGGTCGGGTTTTGACAAAATTTGAGTGGCTTAACCTTTAGCAGCAACGTGGGAAACGCTGGCGAACCGTGGGACAGATTCAACTTGCCCGTATAATTGGCAAGAAACATGTAGGATAATTCGCCCATTTCCGCTAACTCTTGGCTAAATCGACCTCACTGTCTTAGAATGACGCTCTGTGTCAATTCACAACGTGTCGCTCAGACGGACAGGATCTTATGCTCTGCCACTTCTCCAAATTCCTTCTCTCAGTTATGGCTTGCATGATTGCAAGTTCAGCCATTTGGGCACAGGAAGCCACTAAATCCACTGCTGACACTCCGCAAGCAGCAACCACTCCGCAAGAGGCAGAAATTCGCGCCGATATCCAATCGTTTGTGGAGGCTTACAACAAAAAAGATCCCCAACAGATCGCGGCACTCTTCATCGAGCAAGCCTACTTGGTAGATGAACATGATGACGTCATTCAAGGGCGTGCGAACATCGAGGCGACGTTCGCAGCTCTGTTTGCGGCAGTTCCCGGCTCCAAAATCGAAACATCGGTGGAATCCATTCGTTTTCTAACGGCCAACTTAGCCGTAGAGCTCGGAAGTTCGGCGATTACTTTCACCGACGGTACGGTGGAACAATCTCGGTATAGCTGCGTACATGTTCT
>JBILTA010000157.1:0-9479 GCA_044371785.1 Pirellulaceae bacterium
CACGACCAACAAGTGATCGATGCCTTAAAGGAATTGGCCAGCGAGTGAGCTGGATTGAATTGAGTTGAGCTGAGCGAGAGAGGAAAGCAGCAAAAGACAACTCCACACTGGTCGTTTAGCCTGGAGCTGCAGTTCAGGCTAGGCGTCCAGCGGGGAGGTTTTGTTGTCGTTATAGGGTAGCTAGGAGTACTGTTACCACTGATCCGCTTGATTCACTCGTTTTGCTGCTAGGTCTTCGCCTTCTTTGGGGCGACACTCTAATCCCACAAATCCACGATAGCCGAGTTCATGTGCGGCTCGCAGGACCCGCGGATAGTAGATTTCACCCGTTCCAGGTTCGTAGCGACCGGGATGATCGGCCAGCTGCAGATAGCCGACTTGATCGAAGCCATCTTTCAAGCGACCGCATAAGTCCCCTTCACTGATCTGCATGTGATAAAGATCCCAATTGATCTTCACCATCGGCGAATCCACTTCGCGACAGATCTTTACAGCATCCACACTGCCGTACAAACAATGACCAGGGTGATCAACGCGGCCATTCATCGGTTCGAGGATGAGCATAATGCCTTCTTTCTCGACGATAGGCTTAACGCGTTTCAGAGCCTTAACTACTTGTGCCAGCATGGCATCTTGAGTCATTCCCTTTTGGATATTGCCTGCGACGACCGTCATCATTGGGCAATTTAATTGATGAGCCACTTTGCACGACTCAATGATTTTTTTCTCAAACGCATCTTCGTTGCTTGGATGGTTCATGCCTGGTTCAAAGCCCCAAGCGGTGAATTGAGCGACCGATAGCTTTAGCTCTTCATTCAAACGCACGACTGCCGCGAGGTCTTTATTTTCATAGGGCCAAAACTCATAACCGGAGAAGCCGAGCTCAGCCGTTTTTCGCAATCGATCTAGGAACGGAAGGTTACTCCACCACATCTCCACGTTCACTGCAAATTTCGTGTGAGGTGTTTTGCCGGGGAGTTCTACCATTTCATTCGCTGAAGCGGATGCAGCTATGGTGGTTATAGTGCTACTGGCGGCAGCTAGTACGGTTGCAGCTTTGAAAAATTCGCGACGATCGTGATCCATGGTGAGAGGCTCCATGTCGACCGGCTTGGAGCATTAAGATTTCTTCAAGCCGATGTATTGATAATAAGGGGTTCGGACGAGAGGTAGGTAGGGAACTTTCGCGCGGTTTTCGCTTAACCATTGTGTCTGGCAGCGATACCGTAAATAGGGCAAGTGTTCCGAAGATGGAAACACGTTATCGTTGGCAAACCAAATCGGCCAGAAGCTGCGCGTGCTCCAGCGATGTCGTTTTAGTTCATCATCAGGATGCTTGCGGGAGACGTAAAAGTCAACGACGCCGATCATTCCGCCTGGCTTTAGCATCGCTAATGCATTATCGATGGCGGCAAACCAATCTGGGATCATGGTTAATGAATACGAAAAAGTGACGACATCGACTTGGCCTTCCGGCGGCTGCCAGCGTGTTGCGTCTGCTTCGACCGTTTCCACATGGGACCACTGATTTTTTTCAGCCCGTTGTTTGGCGACTTTCAGCAATGAGCCAGCGAGGTCGACCACGTAGATCTTTTTGAGTTTCAGAATATCCGGCCCAAAGAACTCGAGGTTCGCGCCTGTACCGCCACCCATATCGACCCATGTCGCTCCAGGTTGGGGCCCAATTTTCTGCCAGAGTCCTTCGCGGCCTTGCAGCAATCGTTTGCGGAAATCGTCATACGCTTCCGCTTGGCCGCTATAAAAACTTTCGAGTCTCTCGGCATGGCTCTTGCCTCGAATAGGACGAAGGGCCATGTGATAGAGGATCTTCAGATCGCTCAGTAAGCTCATGATTGGAAATCTCAGGCGGCAAGGTCAGCGATGTAGAAGCTACCGTAGGTGTGGACACGATCAAGAGGATGTAACTCGGCAGCCAATTGTTCGTGATACTTCAATATTTCGGGCAGGTCGCGTGTTTGGCCGTTCACTCGAACTTGTACTTTTTCGAGGAAGTCCGTGCGCAGGCCACCGCTACGCCATAAGATTCGAGTATTGGGGCCAGCTCGATTGATAATCGCTTGCCATTCAGATTCAAGTAGTGGAAAGAAGCGATCACTGAGCCAATCCATGTGGTCGAGCAATACCAGTCGCGTAATAGGTCGATCCACTTTTTCCAGGAAGCCTTGAACGCTGTCGGTATGGATAAACAAGCGATCCAGTAAGCCGCTGCGCAAAAGATTGTAGTTTTCCTCACGCAGATACTCGGGGCAGCATTGCGGAGTATATTTGCCGTTAATGTACACTCGCCAAAAATAGTTGTCGTGGATAGGTAGTTTGGCAAAAACGGCTTCGAGAGAGTCTTCGATGAACTTTAGAATTCCACCTGGATACTGCTTGTCAATTTGCTGACGTTGCGCTTTGGGTACTCCGAGCATCGACATGGTTGTGTCGCGAGCCATTGCCAGCTTCATCGCGGGAGTCCAGATTTTCTTGTGGACTTGTGTGTAGAGTTGCTGTTGCTCGGTGAGCGACTTCGCGGCGAGCAGTTCGTTCATTTGTGGGCGGATGCGGGCCCATTTATTGATGTAAAAGTTGATGGCTCGAGCGAAGCCACCTGAAGTTCCGCGGAAGTAAAACGAGCGTCGCGGGTTATTGAAGAACGTGATGTATTTGTCCCAATATTTTTGGGACCAAGGATTGAGATGGTTGCGCAGCTTTTGAGTGTAAACTTTATCGACGCCAGGCAAATAACCTTCGCCGAACATCTTGAAGAAGTCGCCGTATTCGAGACCGCGGATGGCAGCCGTTTTCAGCTCGAGCAAAGCGTTTTGGCGTGGATTCATGTCGACGGCAAAAACTTCCGCTGGTCCATTGAGAAGATAATCTAAGGCATTGCAGCCTGCGGAGGTGATCACCATCACGCGATCTTGGCTGCCGATATTCATCGCCTTTCGATCGAGTCGTGGGTCCTCCCAGCAAGTGTTGTATACGAGATTATTCCCGTGAACGAATCGAAAGACGCGACCGCTTATCCACTCTTGAAAGGACATTCAAGCAAAACCTGTCTTCTTGGAATTAAAATGGGCTCTAGCGACAACGGCTAAAGCCCGAACTCAACGTTTAAATTTTCTTTGGCGAATTCTCTACGGGATCATTCGTCGGATCTCGGAAGTTCTTGAATTGTCAGTTCAAAGACGGCGTCAAACAATGCCCCATTGGGAACTGGCGTTATTTATCGCGAATTGCACCACCGCGACTGCTAACTTGTCCACCGCCGGCAGGAACCAAGGCACCCGCTTGCGGGGCCTGTTGCTTTTCTACGGCTCGATTCCAGGGGATCGCATAGGCGACAAAGGTACCAGTGGTGGGTTCGACCACATAGACCAAGCATCCACCTGGACGTTGGTTCCCGCTGCCGACGACCCCGTTGATGGTGCCAGTTACCAGCAGATATTGTGGGTTTTGGCCAGCGGCAGGCAGCGCGGCTGCCACGTTTGTGGTGAATTTGGCATTAAACTGCTGAATGCGCGGATAGTACACCCAGCAAGTCAGTTCGCCAGTCAAAAAGTCTAGGAAAAAGACCCCTTCCGCTTCGTCCGAGACCTGGCCCGTCGCAATCGCGAAGTTGTTTGTGCTGTGGGTCGCCGATGCCTTAAGCAATTCTGGCGGTAATTTCATTTCGGTGGATGTGCCAGGGCGCTGCCATAAAGCGACAGTCAACATGGTCGCACCGATAAGCAAGCCGATCGAAGCACCCTTCCAAAAACTCAACGATTTGCCAGTTCGAATGTCTTGTACACCAACATTGTCCGTGGCATTTTTCAACTCTGAGCCACTTTCAGCAGTGATCAACTCTGAGCGATCCATTTTGTTTGGGGAATCCATAAAGCGAACCTCGCTACCTTCCGGGGAGCAAACGAAGAAAAGAGAAAACGTCAAGTTTCTATCGGTTTCGGAGCAAAACACCCTTTCCGTTAACCGTAATGCTAACCATTTTTCACGCAAATCACCATAACAAACAACGACTGACAGATATTTGCGGGATTTGCTACAAAAGTGCCTCGTGGGTAGCTCGCGGTTTGGGCCGCCCTGGAAGATGCGTTCAAAGTTGCCTAAACTGTCGGCAACTATGGATTAAACCCTCCATTTCCACTTGATAATCAATAGCTGGAGCTCTCCTCTCATGACCAACGGACCACTTCAACGCAAACTTCGCATGGGTCTTGTCGGTGGCGGACAAGGATCGTTCATCGGCCGAGTCCATTCCATCGCCGCTTGCCTCGACAATCGAGCTACGGTTGTTGCCGGCGCCCTATCCAGCAACCCTGAGCGTTCGAAAGCGTCTGCTCCCGATTACGATATCGCTCCTGAGCGAGCTTATGCTTCCTATCAAGAGATGTTTGCCAAAGAGGCTCAGCTTCCCGTTGGCGAGAGAATCGACTTCGTCTCTGTCACCACTCCAAATCATACGCATTACGAAATTGCTAAAGCTGCTGTTGAGGCAGGCTTTCATGTTGTTTGCGATAAGCCCATGACGTTCGATCTAAAGCAAGCCGAAGAACTCGCGACGGCTGTTGATAAATCGAACGCGGTGTTTGCTCTTTCACACAACTACACCGGTTATCCATTGGTGCGACAAGCTCGCGAGATGATTCTTTCTGGTGAGCTTGGTGAAATTCAAGCGGTTCGATCTTTCTATATTCAAGGTTGGTTGCGTACTCGCTTAGAAGACGATAATCAAAAGCAAGCGGCTTGGCGAACCGATCCATCCAAGAGTGGTGTCGCTGGTTGCTTCGGTGATATCGCGACGCACGCCTACAACCTTGGTCGTTACATGACGGGCTTGCTCCCCGATCAAATCAGTTGTCATCTCAAAACTTTTGAGCCTGGCCGCCGATTGGATGATTATGGAACAGCCATTATTCGTTATGAAAACGGCGGTCTTGGTACCGTTACCGCTTCGCAAATCAGTCACGGTCGCGAAAACGATTTGTTTATTGAAATCGATGGTACTAAAGGTGCCTTGCAATGGCGACAGGAAGAGCCAAACGTGATGATAGTTCGCGCTAACGGCCAGCCTCATCGGCTCTATACTCGCGATCCCAATGCACCTTTCATGAACGCTTCAGGTCGCGCAGCATGCCGTCTCCCAAGTGGTCATCCCGAAGCCTTTTTTGAGGCTTTCGCCAATATTTATCAGGCGGCCTATGATGCGATGATCCTGCGAAGCGAAGGTAAAGCTATCGAGAAAGTGAACACCGTGTATCCTAACGTTCACGACGGTGTTGAAGGAATGTATTTCATCGAGCAATGTGTGGCGAGTAGCCAACAAAACGGCGCATGGCTCAATCTCAAACATGCCCGAGCTCGCAAGTAATTGCGATTGCTGACAGCCTATTGGGCACTAAGTTCAAATGAAAAACTCAAGCGGTCGATGAATAAAGTTCATCGACCGTTTTTCATGCAAGCCGTAGGTGTGGGAGATCGCTCCAAGTGCGGATTAGATAAGCGATTGAATTTGTTCCGTCGACAGCGGCTCTTTGTAACCGACGAGTATCAATGGTATGCCTGGGTGTTTGGTTTCTAAGAACAGGCCAAGCAGTCGCGCATTGCTAGATACCGACTGGTCAGGTGAATCAAAGGCGTTGTTGAGGATGATCGCGCGAACCTGTAGGCCACCGCGAACAATGCTCTCCAGTGTCAGTAGTACATGGTTGACTACGCCAAGCTTGTTCGCCGCTACCACAACAACCGGATAGCTGAGTGCTTTGGCGACATCCGCATTGGTCCAGTTCAATGAGAGTGGCGACTGCCAGCCCCCTGCCCCTTCGACGACCAGTACATGGCAACGGTCTTTCCAAAGTGTCGCACCGCGAAGCAGTAGGTTTTCGTCGACGAATCGGTTCTCCAATTCGGCGGCCATAGGTGGTGCAAGCGGCGCTAGAAAACGTTGGGAACAATACAACGTTTTCGCCTCCCGATTTCCCGCGGCTTCAGCCAAAATATCGGGATCGCCGGGCTGCATTTCATCCATCCCGCTGGCGACCGGCTTATAGGCGCCTACCGATATTCCCTGGGAAATAAGGCCTCTTAAAATTGAAGCGGTCACAAATGTTTTACCCACTTCGGTGTCCGTTCCCGTGATAAACAAGCCCTTCTCAGGGACTTGCATCGAAAAAGGTGGGCTCTGTTCAGGGTGATTTTGGGGCATATCGTAACCGCACGTTGGGGAGTGTTCAGCAGCAAAGCCAGCCTGGCCTGTACACTAAGATTTTAGGATACGGGTTGTATGCTGGGGCGTAGGCGTTAGCATTACGAATCTTACCGTATCAGCGTTCAATTGGGGGAGTCGCTCGCCGTGGCAAATCCGTCCGCCGCTCACACAGGCGCCGTTAAAACAGGCGTCGTTCAATTAGGCTTAGTGCAAATGTCCTGCACCGCCTCGCAAAGCGAAAACTTGGATAAGGTAGATGAACGAATCGCACAAGCTGCTGCTCGCGGTGCCAATATCGTTTGTCTGCAAGAGTTGTTTAATGCACCTTATCCATGTCAGACCGAAGACCATGCCCGCTTCGCTTGGGCGGAACCTATTCCAGGTCCAACCAGTCAGCGGATGTCGGCTGCTGCTAAGAAGCACGGCGTTGTTGTTACCGGATCGATCTTCGAACGAAGAGCTCATGGGCTCTATCATAACACAGCCGTAGTTTACGACGTCGATGGATCTTTGGTGGGAATGTATCGCAAGATGCACATCCCCGATGATCCTCTTTATTACGAAAAATTCTATTTCACACCCGGTGATCTTGGCTTTACCATCGCCAAGACCAAATATGCCAAGATCGGTGTCGGTGTTTGCTGGGACCAATGGTATCCAGAAACCGCTCGCCTCTTTGCTTTGCGAGGCGCAGAAATTCTGCTCTATCCCACTGCCATCGGTTGGATCATCGAAGAGAAGGAAACCTACGGTACAAGTCAGCACAACGCGTGGGAAACCATGATGCGGTCGCATTCGATCGCCAATGGCTGTTTTGTCGCCGCCGCCAATCGTGTCGGCATTGAAGGGGCCATTCAATTCTGGGGCGCCTCATTCGTGAGCGACCCGTACGGCAATTTGCTCCATCGAGCTGCTCATGTCGAAGAAGAAATCGTCATCGTTCCTTGCGATCTTAAGTTGCTAGATACCGCTCGCACCCATTGGCCATTCCTGCGAGATCGACGCATCGATGCTTACGGCCCTCTAACCAAACGGTTTATCGACGATGAGTGAAAGCCGCGAGAATATTCGTAGCACAAGTTATTTTTGGCCAGCCGAGTGGCATCCTCATGATGCCACTTGGATTTCGTGGCCTCATAATCCCAAGACTTGGCCTGGTCGCATGGAGCCGATTCCTGCTGCGTTCGAACGATTCATTCGCACCTTGGCGGAAGTCGAGCCCGTTCATGTATTGGCTGGGCCACCGGCCGCAGCTCAAGAGGCACATCGTCGACTCGATGGAGCCAAGAACGTTCGCCTCTTTGATTTCGCCACCAACGATTGTTGGGTCCGTGATTATGGACCCACATTTGTTATCGAATCTGAATCAGGAAAAGTGGTCGGCGTACATTGGGTCTATACGGCCTGGGGTGGAAAGTATCCTCCTTTTGATGAAGATGCCAAAAACGGAGCTCGCATTTGCGATGCGATCGGGGTGCCTCGCGTCGCTTCTCCACTGGTTTGTGAGGGAGGCGGCCTCGAAACCGATGGCGAAGGAACATTGCTAACCACCACATCTTGTTTGCAAAGCACCAGCCGCAACCCAGAACGTTCGCCCGCTTGGATTACACAACACTTGTGCGAAATGTTGGGCGTATCCAAAGTGATTTGGCTCGATGGCACTGAACTCGATGGCGATGACACCGACGGTCATATCGATCAGCTCGCTCGCTTTGTGGCTCCCGGTCGTATTGTGGTTGCTGCGCGCGGCATTGAAGTTGATACGAACATCGAGAGTTTACAATCGATGAAACAGCAACTCGCGGAAGCAACAGATGCACGCGGTCGTAAATTCGAGTTAATCGATTTGCCAACACCACCACCCCGCTGGATCAATGGCCAACGCGTACCCGAAAGCTATTGCAACTTTTATATTGCCAATGAGATTGTGTTGGTACCAACGTTTCAACATCGCCCTTCAGATGATCGAGCGATCGGTATTTTGAAGGAACAATTTCCCTATCACCGAGTCGTGCCGCTCGATGCCTCGGACATGATTTGGGGGTTGGGTGCTTTTCATTGCGGTTCTCAGCAACAGCCAAAAGCGACGTTGCAGCCCCCCAGTCAAATGTAGCCCGGCAGTCAAAAGTAGCCCGGCAGTCAAATGTAGCCCGGCAGTCCCCTGCCGGGTCCGTTTAATATAAACTGTCCGACTTGTACCAGTCGCCGTTGCGGCCGGGGACGGACCGCACTACTACAGCCTCACTCCTCCAGCCTCCAGTCTGTTCCTATGAGCTACGATCTTTTCTTTGCGCCCACCTATCGCGCTTGCGGTATCGATGAATTCACCGAGTATTTCAGCGGCCGACCCAACTACAAAGTCGAAGGGGCAGCGGCTTACTACTTCAATGAATACACCGGAGTTTACTTCTCCTTTGAATACAACGGGGATGTGAGTCCAGACGAGAGCGATGATGAGCTTGATGACGAAGATCAAGAGGACGAAGATGAATTTCCCATCGCCTTCAATATCAACTTCTATCGTCCTTCTTTCTTCGGATTAGAAGCTGCCAATGAAGTCGTGGAGTTTGTGGCGGAGTTTGAATTAGATGTCATGGATCCGCAAAACGATGATGAAGAAGAGGGGTTCAGCACGGAGAGTTTTTTAAAAGGCTGGAACGCAGGAAACCGTTTCGCCTATCGGGCAATTCTCGGCAACGAAGAATACAATCAAGAAGCGATGACCTATCCAGCCGCTCGACTCCATGAGATTTGGAGCTGGAACTATGAACGTGATGAACTGCAAAACCGCCTAGGTGATGATATCTTCGTCCCTCGTATCTACTTTATGAAGGTCGATGATAAAATCGTGACGACCACACTTTGGCCTGATGCGATTCCTATTTGCTTGCCTAAAGTTGACTTTGTATTGGTCCTGCGCAAGGAACTCTCTTCGCAACCCGATTCTGAAGAACCAGAAGTTTTACGCGTCGCCTGGAAAGAACTTGCTGCCGAAATCGAGTGCTATCCATTCGAAGAGGACTTCTTTTATCGCATGGAATTTGAGTATCCCGAGGAATCACTATGCAACGTGATAAGGCAACTCCCCTTGCAATCGCATGATCCCGAAGAAATTCAGCCCTACGATAGCATCTTAGATGAAGAGTTGGTGGCAATGGCTAGATCCAATTAACACGAGTACTGTGGGAGTTCAGACTACATCGGTTTATTCGTATTGAGGGTGCAGCTGAAGACGGATTGTATTACAACCCCTTCCAGGGCTTGG
>JBILTA010000725.1:0-2918 GCA_044371785.1 Pirellulaceae bacterium
GCGGTTAAACCCACTTACTTATGCGGTAGCTGGTATGCGGCAGATGGTTTTTCCAGACCTAAAACTTGGTCCCGATTTGTGGCAACCTTCATTGTCGTTGTGTTGGTTAGTTACAATCGTATTTGTGATTGTGACCATGTTGTTGGCGGTGCGAGCGGTGCAGCGCCCATCGAAAGGTGAATTGAAATGAATCGAACAGCACGTTCTGGTCAAGGTTCGACGACAACATTGATTGTTATAGGGGCCATGTTGATCGTTTTGCTAACGATCATTCCCGCGCTGCTGCTATTGAAAAAGAAAAATGTCAAGCAAAAGGATGGGGGGGACGGCGAGGCTGGCTTTGTTATGACGGAACAGAGCGGGGAATTAGTTAAGATGGAAGGCTCGCAACCGACTCGAGTTTCGGAAGAGGGTTGGTTGACAGATTTTAGCTTAACTAGCAGTCAAAAGGAGAAAGTGACCAACGCGACCTTGCTGGGTAAACCGTATGTGGTCAGTTTTTTCTATTCAACATGCCCCAGCGTTTGCGTCCGTCAAAATGAAAAGAAGAAGACGCTCTACGATAAATTTGCGGATAAAGGGATTCGATTTGTAAGTGTTTCTGTCGATCCAGAAATTGACACTCCAGAACGCTTGGCCGAGTACGCAGATCGCTTTCAGGCAGACCCTGCGAAGTGGCTATTCTTAACAGGCGACATGGATTACATAAGTCGCGTCGGAGCTGAAGTTTTCCGCATCTTTGTAACGCGTCGTGGTCATCCCGAACAATTCATCATTGTTGATGCGGAAGGGAAGATATTTGGTTATTACAACTGGACTGATGCTGAGCATTTCTTGGCATTGCAGCAAGATTTGGAGTCGCTGGCCGCTGATCCTGCCCTGCGAGCCAATGAAGTTCCGCGCGGTCGTGAGAAGAAGCCAGTTGATGTCGAAGATGAAGAGTCCGAAGAAAATAGTGAATCGGTATCGCCGACGGCTGACAGCGATAAACCTAAATAATAGTGATTGTGATCCGAGAGGAAACGACTTGTGATAGAGCTATTGCCCCATGTTAATGTGAGTCTCAATGGACTAGCGACGGTGTTGCTGGTTGTTGGCCGGATATTGATTCATCAAAAGCAAGAGAAGGCTCATCGCAATGTGATGATGGCGACTTTGGTGGTGAGCGCTTTGTTTCTCTGTTGTTATTTGATTTATCACTTCAATGTTCCATCCAAGAAGTTTCCAACCGATACCGAGGTAGCTCCGCTCGCGGCACGATACACGTACTACGCGATTCTTTTGTCGCATGTGGTACTGGCCGTCTCGGTTCCTTTCTTGGCGATCGCTTCGATCTATTACGGTTTGAAAGATAATCGGGCCGCGCATCGTCGCGTGGTCGCTTGGTCTTGGCCCATTTGGTTGTATGTCAGCGTGACAGGTATCATCGTGTATCTGATGCTTTATCAGATCTATGTGCCCAAGGTTGTGTGATGTCCATGTCGTGGTAGGCGTACTAACGGCAGGGCATGCCGTTTGGAGGAGTTAAGCGAATGGCCGATAAATTGCGGACTGCACCTTGGCCTCGTTGTCGCTCTCACATTCGTCAGCTTTCGAGGTTGATTAGTCTGTGCTATGTCACAGGCATCTTTTGTGTTTCGGCTACTTGTTTCGGGCAGATGCCGAATTGGCGAAATCAGATTGCAGAGATCGATGCACCTCGTGTCAATCAACTTCAGCAAGTGCAGTCACTGGTCGATTCTGGCCAATATACTGAGGCGGTTGAATTACTGCAGAAGATTGAGGATGAAGGCGAAGGATTGTTGGTCGAAGCGAGTCGCTTGCCCGCAACGGCTCCTCTAGTGACGGCCCGCTACATTCTGCTCTCGGATTATTGCCATGGGTTAAGGATGTCGTGGGCAGTGCGAGCTCCACAGGCGTTAGAACTTTACCGCAGTCGAATAGATCAGCAAGCTGCGAAGGCATTAGACGAACTGCAGAAATCAAATCTCATTGACGACGCGAAGAAGTGGTTAAAACGTTACGCGGGAGCGAGTAATACCAAAGACGTGCTTTTGTGGCTTGGAGATATGCGATTAGATCGTGGGGAAGTGCAGGCGGCACGGGAGTGTTTCGAGGTTCTCGCTCCTGGAAGTCGCTTGATTTATGAACAGCCTGCTGGGCCTGGTGATGTGCAGCCGCGGCGAGGGAGTGTGGCTACCGTTCGTTTGGTACAGCAATGCGAATCGAATGCTGAAGAGTTGAGTCGCTTGTTGGGAAGTCTTAAAGATGAACGTATTGCTAGGCCAGTCGAGTCGCCCGTGGTTGATAAAGAAATGGCCGCAGCTGCATGGGGGCGCTTGGTGTGGTGCTCCATTCTTGAAGGTGATGTGGCCAGAGCTCAACGTGAGTTGAAAGTTTTGGAATCGCTCTATCCCGAAGTACGCATGCAGTTGAATACGGGGAAACAGGGGCGAAGTTGGGTTGAGCAGGCGAAAGCTTGGTTAGATGAAGCGAAATCAGCGACCGAGCCCAGTATTGAAAACACGACGGCGCAATTTGGGGGTGGAGCGACTCGCAATTTGCTTTCGCGTTTTGATGTGCGACCGGAGGATTGGCCACGCTGGACGCACAATTGGCTAAGAATATCTGCGGCGATGGATCGCAATCCAGCTGGGCTACCAAGGGTCTCTGAAGATGCAGAAGCCATCTTGCCCTATCATCCCGTGATCGATGGTGATCGTGTTTATGTAAATGATTTACGCAAAATTTATGCGATCGAGCTGAATACGGGAAAGACCTGGCCTGCTGCGGACCCAAAGTTGCCGCTGTTCGATTCAGGTTTGCCAGAAGAAAATATTTTGCCCCTGGCTTACCCGTTATGTGGTGTGCCTCGTGCAACAGTGGCTGTTGATAACCAGCAGTTGTTTGCGCGGATG
>JBILTA010000726.1:0-2914 GCA_044371785.1 Pirellulaceae bacterium
TCCGTAGCATATTTTGGTACTCGTAACGAGGCTCTGCCTCGTTACGCACTGCATTGAGGCTCCGCCTCCGATACCATTCGATCGAGAAAGACTCAATCAAAAACAACGATCCCTGCAGGGCATTGCTCGCATTTGGTACTGTTCACTTAGGCTTAATGCGACTTGATATTTTTTCCAAGCGTTCGCTTCGGCAACGGCCTTGGTGACTTCGTGCGTTGTAGCGGTCGTACGAATACGTTGCTCCGATGAGTCAATAGCGCGACGTAATTTGCTACTGGATCTCCCCGAGCTCAACCTTCTTCGTAACAATTCTCTCTGCGCTAAAATTTCGTAAAGCCTTGCATCGCAGGGACTTACGAAGTTCGAGACCCGTTCGGTCTGTTTCGCTATAAATAGCTACGAACATTGAGTTAACACCATCGCGTCGTTTAATCGAGAATCACTTCCACATCAACAGGAAACAAAGTTAGTTACGCGATCCTGAGCCCTCCAAATCCGTGTTCGACACTCAGCGACTTTTTGCCATAATCATCTCCCCGCAATCTCGCTCTGTCGTGTGATCTGTGCAAAAAGAGAGCCAGCGAACCATCGCTTGTCTCCCTTCAAAACAACACAAGCTAAAACAGTTACATGTCATTACCGAATCGCGAAAAGAGGATTACCAAGCGAGCGACGAACTCGATCGACGTCTGATAGTCCGTCGAAAGTCAAGAAATCGAGTGAGAACCAACTCACAAAACCACGCACACCCCCAAACAGATTGCACATTTGCAACGAGGTGAGTCCAAGCTCATTAATTGCACGAGATGGCCCACAGAGAAACTCAGCCGCACCATCAGTTCGTCTAATAGCGCCGAGTTCTCGAACGTATTTTTCCTGAATGTCCTGCAGCGCCGGACCACTGCGTTTCCCGTAAGTTCAAGAGTGCTTGTCCACAAGGACGTCTGTGGCGACCAGTGCCTCTGACAAATCGTATTTGAGATATAGATAGCGAAGTGGAGCAGAATCTCCCAAGATTCGCAAGAACGAATTGCTCTTATTTTCCCACCGGTGTGGAAGTCCGAATAACTTAGCTGTTTCGCTTCCAGTTCTACGACGCTCCTCCGCTACTGCAAAAGGTACAACAATGGCGTTCGCGATGCACGACTTTGCTGCGTTAAGATTCCAGGTCGGGTGCTGGAAAATGGGTACAGTCCATTCCTTTATCTTAATAGGGGGGCGAAGGTAGTATCGACAAACCGCGCCATAAGCATCTCTGAGCCTATTGGATTCAAATACGATACTATCTAGACGCTCGAAACCAATACTGGGAATCGAATTTCTAAACACCCAAAGCTCGCCTTCGCATCGCAGATGGCATTCATCTTCGAGCACTAAATTTCTTTTTTCGTCTGCAAGCCTCTTAACAACATCCCTTCCGAATCGTTTCACAATTACATAATCAAGTCCTTTCGAATCGGGCGGACGTTCAATGCCAAACCAAAAACACATATTTCGTGCTTCGTATCTTGCAAAGACACCTTTATGTGTAAGGTACTCACAGATGCGACTGAAATTGGCCATTCTTAACCCTATTTTGTAAGGATGATAGCATCACTTGCGAAGTTCTTAATTTCTTAAAAGAATCGATCCCAGGGAGGATTGTGTCGAAGACCACTCTCCCCGTACAGACCCTGATATCGAACCTTCTCTGAGAGACGGGGTTCGCAAGTTCAGCACCATCCATGGCTTACGGAGTTCGAGACCGATTCGGTCGGCCTGTTTCCGTGTGCCGCGTTATGGAAAATCTGCTTAACAGCAAGCCAGTTCGAGACCGTTCAGGGCCAGTCAGAAGGTCGCAGAAACGACCGCCAAAGCGATCTTTCACTACATTTCGAGTGGCGGTCCGAGCTCTCCGCCGAGTTCTCGAACGCATTTTTCCAAAATGTCCTGCAGCGCCGGATGGTGACATTTTTGGACCGCGCGACGGTTTTTAATCGTTTTTACTCCTCATCAGTCAATTTCCCGACAATATACGAAGTGAATATAGCGAACACATATACGCCAAAGACAATCAGCGAAGCGTAAGATCCTTCAACATAGAATAAAATCGCAACAAGGGACAACATGGATCCAAATGCAGATCCCATCGCAAGATTGCAATAAACTCGCGAATTTAGCTCCCTAATTTGTCGTAACACGGTCATGTTCCTTCAGCGCCAAGTGACCTATCTCAAAGCGGCAAATCAAATCCTTTGCCATCGGTTGCCCGATCGTATGTCTGTCTACACCGAAGCCATTTGCATCAAAAAATGTTCAATTTGCAATCGGAACTCTGACTCGAACTGCTCTCGCTCACCCTACTTTTTCGTTCGCAAACAACAGTTTTCTCAATGCGATCTTTTATTTGCACAGGGCGGTCTCAAATGCGATTGGTGCCGTAAATTACTTTCCATCATCCTGTTCCAGAACGACCCTGAATCCAACTGCTTGGCTCTCGAATTGCGGTTCCGCGCCATCTCTTGCAGCGCATGTCAACTCCTCCACGTGCCCTCCCCAATCACCATTTCTCACAACTTTGCTTTTACCCGTCGTGGGTCCCTTCGGGTCGACTTTATCTTGATCATCAAACTCCTCAAACCAATCAGAGCACCACTCTGCGGCATTGCCATGAAAATCGTAAAGGCCCCAATTATTTGGCTTTAGTTTTCCCACAGGTTGTGATTTATTGTCCGAGTTATCTTCAAACCATGCGTATTTAGGCAATTTTCCTTCATCATCTCCGAAACAGAAAACCGATTCGCTTCCTGCTCGGCAGCAATACTCCCATTCCGCTTCCGTTGGCAAGCGATATCGATGACCGGCGGCCTTTTCTGATGGTAAATCCGATAGAAGCGAACAAAACTCGGTCGCCGCAAACCAAGAAATGCCCAAG
>JBILTA010000727.1:0-2912 GCA_044371785.1 Pirellulaceae bacterium
TCACTTGTAACTCAACATGGGCGAGCCTCAGACAGCGAAAATTAAAGGACCTTTATGCTCCGCTTCGGTTTGCGACATTGCTGCTGGTTGTTTCTCTGGTGCTTTTCCACGGTCGCATTGCCAGCCGCTGAGAGTTTATTGGGCGGATTCGGTAAGGTGGATATTACTCACTATGAGTCCGGTCCAGTTGCGGACCCATTGCATGCTCGCGCTCTCGTCCTGGAACAACAGAAAATTCGCTACGCTATCCTTTCATTGGATGTGGTTGCTCTCGAACGGATCGGACCATTGCCGCAGAATTTTCTGAGTGATTTGCGAGCGGAACTGAGAGCAAAGTTCGGTATACAGCCAGAGCATGTGTTGGTGAATACCACACATTGTCATGGAATATCGGCTCCAGATGTGTTGGCTCGAACGGTTGAGGCGGTGCGAGTCGCTATCGATAATTTGGAGCCCGTGCGTGTAGGTGTCGGGGTTGGAAAAGAAGATCGCATCAGTCAGAATCGTCGCGTGAAGCTTAAGAGTGGTAGGGAATCGGATTATCGTCATGCCTATAGTTTAGTTGCCGACGATGAAATCGAGAGCATTGGTCCAATCGATCCTGATGTCACCATGCTCAAAGTTGTTTCATTAGACAATCAAGTTAAGGGTGTGGTTTATCAATTTGCATGTCATCCTATTCAAGGAAGTCCATCTGGTGGCAACACGGCCGATATCAGCGGTTACGCTTCGAAAGTGATCGAAGAGCAGTTCGGTGAAAAGACAGTTGCTCTTTTCCTCCAAGGCTGTGGCGGCGATATCAATCCGATCGGTTACAAAGAATACTCGCAGCCTCGTGAAGCCGAGAGATTAGGCAATCTATTGGCATTGACCGTTCTTAAGACTCTAGGTGACATTCAGGCGAATGGTGAAAGTCTAGTCCAATGGAAGTTCCAAAAATGTGAAGTTCCATTGGCCGATTTGGGACCGACGATTGCCAATATTGAAATGGCCCGCGATCAGTTGATCGAATCGATTCAAGGGACGTCACTAAACTTTAAGGAGTTTCAAAAATTATTGCACACGCAAGGTCTCTTCCCGGAATTCCCTTCCGCTGACAAAGGAACGTATCTCTGGCAACAAGAACAGCAACGGGAGTGGTTGAAGCGTCTCGACAACGAAAATCGGAAGCTCGTTGAAGCTTACCTGAAGAACATTTACACAATGGAGTCTATCAGTCGCTTGCAGACAAATCTCCAGTTGTTGCGGATGCACCAGCGAGAGATCGTCGACATTGGCTCGAGATCGTTGGTCGTAGAAATGATCGGAGTTAAGCTGGGAGATTTCAAACTGGTTTCATTCCCAGGCGAGTTGACGGTCCGCATTGGCTTGGGTTTGAAGCAGCGTATTTCAGGGAAGGTGATGATATGTGGTTACTCCAACGGATACATCTATTACGCTCCTACCGCGGAACAGCTTGCGAACCGAGGTTATGCACAAGAGGATAGTGATTGTTTGCTGGCTCCGCAGTGGCAGGATGTATTTGAAGAAGCCGCATTGGAACTTATGAAGTGAAGATACTCTCACTTCCGTTCAATCAAATACCACGCCATACCTTCTGCTGGAACTTCGATATCAATCAGTGCCGAATAGTCACGCTGTAGTCGAACCTCTTGCTTCTTCCCAGTTTTGTCTGTGATGACCGCTTGATCGATGAGACCCGTATAGTAAAGCGAGATCGGCAGTTGGCGTTGTTGTATGTGTTTAAGTGGGTTAAAGACAATCAGCATGCCGCATTGCGGTGAGTTGGGATCGACGTGCAGCATCCAGTCGATATCACGTGCGTCGGCCCTTCTTCCATGAATCAAATCGCCCTCGAGAATTGTGCGATACTTCTTGTACCATTCGACTTTTGACTTAACAAGTTGTCGGGTTTCTTGGCTGTCATAGAGGCGTGGTCCGCGGTAACAAGCCTGAACGCCGAGGGCTAAGTTGGAGTCAAGCATCCGTTCGTAATGATCGAGATGTTCAGAGAGCGGTTCGATGGTCGCTGCGGCCCCACCACCGTGATATTGAGTCAACGGAACAAACATCCAACCCATGGAGGGTAGTTTTTCCCATGTGCCGTCATAGATGTTTTGTCGCGTATGAATGACTTGCTGAGCCCGTGGTAAGGACCAGTTTACTTCACGATAGCCCATGCCAGTCTTGTTCGATCCCATTAAGAAGTAATGATCAGGCACATTCAAAAAGATTCCTTCACCGCGACACCATTGATAGAAGGTAGCTATTTTGTCCCATTGTCGCCAACGCGAATCATGCAGTTGATGATGTCCGGGATGTTTGTCGCTCGCACAGACGTCACCTGGATACGAGCCATCGTGCTCCAATAGTGTAAAGCCACTTGCTCGATAAAATCGGTCCAATTGCTGAAAGTATTCTTCACCCCATACACTTCCCAGGCAGGGAGAGTTTCCAAAGATAGGCTTTTGATTAGGTGGCATTACCACGTCGTGTTCATCGCTGATTCGCCGACTAGCTAAGAGTGAATAGCTACCGATTTCTATACCTTTGCTGTGCGCGTAGTCTGAGAAAAGTTTAGCCTTGGCTAAGTTCTCTGGTCTTCGATCTTCGACGTTAAAACCACTACCGAAGCTCATGATTAACATTTCGAAGCCCACGTCAGCGCATTGGTCGATCGCACGTTTCACCGCTGTTTCGTCCGATGCGATCAAGTGCATCATCAGCGGATTTTCGGTCACCCACGGGGCGATAGTACGGTAGAGCCGACGCACTGCCAGTCCTTTTCGCTCTCTATCGGTGCTGTCATGTGGCATCACCCATACACGGTAACTCGTAAAGGATTTGTTAGGCTCAACAGGTATAGACGGTCCGAGGTTTGGGCCCACTTCCAAAAGACAGGGGGTTTGCTT
>JBILTA010000831.1:0-2909 GCA_044371785.1 Pirellulaceae bacterium
TTTCACGTCAAAGGTTTGTTCCACACTGGCGCTCGCCAGGATGCGAGTGCCATCGCTGCTGAGCCGTTCTGCTGTGGCCTTGAGTTTTCCGGTGCCGCCGTAGAACTGGGTGCCGGCATAGGCGTAAAACTCAACGCGGTAGCGGCCCTTGGGGGTGTTGATCTCTTTCTCGAGTGGGAAGTTGACCGTGGATGTATCGGAGCCTGGGCAGATGGAGGAGGGTAGTTGCGGAGAGCTCCAGGTGCCGGTATTGATGCAGTCGTTTGGCTTGGGAGGTGAGCCGCTTCGCGAGTAGCAGTTGATCAGGAGGTAGCTGTATTTGCGATTGAGTAGTTCAATTGAGGTGGCGAGGCCGGTTTCGGCTATCTCTCGGGCTTGTCTGGCCTGCTCCTGCCGTGAGGCCCCAAAAAGGCCCGCGAAGCTGCGGGCCAACATGGTGAAGCCGCCGACGGCCAGGATGAGGCCAAGGATGACAACGAGGGGGAGGATGAAGCCGTCTTGGTTGTTGCTGGTGTATTTTTTCGTCATCCTGGCCTCTGGTGATTACTTAGCAGGCGGTCATCCCAGGAGCATCGCCGCAGTATGTGATCGCTCCTCCGTTTTCTACGTCGGCGGTTGCTACGACTGTCTTCCCGCTTAGCGACCCTGAGTCTGCTGTTCCAGTTGCTGTAACGGTGACTGCATTCTTGTCGGCTCCGTCGCAGGCGAATGTGAACATATTAGTTGCCACTGGGCAGCCGCCATTGGTGCCTGCTGCTTTTGCTGCTTCCCATTCGTCAAGCAGAGTTTGCCCCCCTTCTGTCCAGGCTATCTGTGCTTCTTTAGCTGATGATGCTGCGAGGGTTTTTGCTTCAGTTGCTTTTGCTTTTCCTGTCTGATTTAAGAAGTTTGGTAGTGCAACTGCGCTGAGGATGCCAACGATCACAATCACGATCATCAGCTCCACCAAGGTGAAGCCTTTCTGGAGCAGGTTTTTCTTCTTCGCGTCGTTCTTTCCGATCTGCCGAAGCAGGGCCGAGCGCATTTGAGGGCGAAGGGTGGATGCCGTCATGGGTGGATGGATTTGGGCTTCTTTTCACCGTATGCAGCGCGGATCTGCTGCACCACAAGCGTGACCTGTTGATTGGCTGAGAGTTTGCTGAGAGTGAGCTCGAGTGGTGTGCCGCCCGGATGCTGCCTACGGTTGCAGCATCCGTAGAACTTGGGTGCCGCGCTCCCGACCAGCTGCTTCGATCCGGCGGCATCTGCAGGCCACCAGCCTGTTGGCCGTGCTTGCGGGCTATGTGGTGTTGTTGCTGGTGAACCGCCAGCTTTCGGCGCGATTGCGGCTCGATCGTCATCAGGCCCAGGTGCAGGCCACCACCCAGGCCTTGCAGCAGCTGATGCCCGAGCAGCTCAGCAGCACCGAGCAGTTGCAGCGTCATCTGGCCGATTTCGCCAGCCCTTCCTTGCTGGTGTGGATGGTGTGGATGGAGCCAAGCCACCGTGGTGCCGGTCCGGTGATCCTCCCGAGTGGCGATGCTTTTCGGGAGTTCCGTTCTGGTTCGGGATTGATCCGCGCGGCTGATGACGCCCAGGGAGCTGATGGCCAGCCCCGCGACTTCCGCTTCAACGGGCGCACCTATTTCACCTGTGCGATGCCGGTGCGCCTGGCGGGTCGCCCTTACGAGCTCCGCTTTCTGCAGGACTTCACCCTCGAAACCGAACAGGAGCAGCTGATCAGCTTGTTGCTGGTGGCGGTGGCTGGCGCCTCAGCGCTGTTCACCTCGGCTTTGCTGCGTCTGGTGATTCATCGAGGCCTGCTTCCCCTTGACAGCTTCAGCACCACCCTGGCGGGCATCTCCAGCGGCTCTTTAAGCACCGAGCGGCTCTCCCTCAAAGGCCAACCGCTGGAGCTCCATCCGATTGCCCATGCGTTCAATGATCTGTTGGATCGCCTTGCGGAGGCCTGGGAGCATCAGCGCACCTTTGTAAATGGTGTGTCGCACGAATTACGTACGCCGATCACCCTGATCAGTGGTTACAGCCGGCGTTTGTTGCGCCGCGCCGATGGCCTCAATCTTGAGCAGCGCGATCAGCTGCAGCTGGTGGCAGCGGAGGCTGAGTCCATGGGGCGCTTGGTGAACGACCTCTTAGAAATCGCCCGCGATGATGCAGGGCGCCTGCAGCTCGACTGCCGGCAGCTCGATCCCGCTCTCCTACTGGAGGAGTTGCATCAGCGTTTGCAGGCGTCGTGTGCCGGGCGCTTGCTCCTGCAGCCCGTGCCGGAGGGATATGCCGAGGTGAGCGCTGATCCGGACCGGCTGAGCCAGTGCCTCACCAACCTCGTAGAGAACGCGCTCAAATACAGCCCCGCCCATCAGCCGATCGAGCTGGCGCTGAGCAGCGATGTGAACGAAGTGGTGTTGCACGTGCGCGACCACGGTGCCGGGGTTCCCGAAGCCGAGCGTGAGCAGATCTTCGGGCGCTTTGTGCGCGGTAGTGGCAGCAGCGAGATCAGCGGCCATGGCATCGGCCTGGCGGTGGTGAAAACGCTGATGGAGCGGATGGGCGGCCGTGTGCAGGTGGTGAATGCCCCCGGCGGTGGTGCGGATTTTCAGTTGCGCTTGCCGGCGCTGCTCAGCACGGCGGTCAGCGAACGGCCCAGCCGCAGTGCCAGCCTGCGGCGCTGGTTTACCCCTGGGGGCTGAGCCATGCGCTCAGCTGCTCCAACGCTTCTGTTTTGAGCAGGGTGGCTGCAGCGCCGGCGTTCCCAGCCATGCGCTGCACCTCTGGATCGCAGAGAGCTGTTACTACCACCACTCGTCCCTTAAACGACAGATCGGCCAACGCCTTGAGCGTGGCGGCCCCATCGAGGCCCGGCATCATCCAATCCAGCAACACCAGCTCCACCTGATCGAGCTGCTCCT
>JBILTA010000728.1:0-2900 GCA_044371785.1 Pirellulaceae bacterium
AAGCTCAATTGTTGCGGGATCTACATCGTGGACAATCCTAAGGCCTCTTTACCGAACTATCAGCCGATTCGCTTGGGTGATGGTTCGCCGTTGGAACTGCCGCTGGAGTGGGAGGAAGCCCGCCCAAAGTTGCGAGCGATTTCGTTCGAACAATTTGTACTCTCGAACGATCCGCGGTTAACCCGTTGGTACAATGCCGCCCGTTTCGATCGCGAACCGCCGAGCGATTGGCCCGGTACCTGGCGTGATGCACCCAAAGAGAAGGGGACGAGTGCGCAGGAATCTCGGGAAGCGAATTTAGCTCCGCAGAATATGACGGCGCCCACTTCTAACGGGGCTACTGATAGAGCTGAGCCCGAAGAGCCCGTAGCCTCGAATCCCACTAAACCGCAGTTTACTCCGTCAACCGCGCCTTCACCCGCTACCGAACCTCAATCACCTGCTAGTGCTGCTGAGAACTCACCGCAACCGAGTCCTCTGAGTCGTGGGCTCGATAAAGTCCAAACCACCCTCGATGCCGTGGGGGCTGTAGAACCGACACCGATCGCCGATGGCAGCAATGCGGTGATCTCGCTCGTTCGCGCCGCTACGGAACCAGGCCGGCGCAAAGAACATCTTTCGAATGCTGCGATCTCAGCGATCTCGGTCATTCCTTATGTCGGTGATATCGCCAAGTCATGGAAGTACGGAAGCAAAGCAGCTAAATCGACCTCTGCGGCTGCGAAGTCTGCTCCCGCTCCCAGCGCCTCGCAGAACTATGGGACGTCAGTCGCCAATGTGTCATCCTCGCTGAGCAGTTTGGTCACTTCGCTAGCCTTCGATGCAAGTACATCGGCGGGATCGATGGCGGCTAACCAGACAGCAGGGACTAGCAGCGCTACGGCATCAGGAGGAAGTGGTGGGGCAGGGGGGAGCAGCGGAAGAGGAGCTGGTGGTGGCGGTGGACCTGGCAATTCCGGTAATCCGGGGCCCGGCTCACCTTCTGGCGGGCCATCCGGCCAGCCCCATCAAGTGAACTCGGTCCTCACTAAGCTTTGGGATGGACTGAAGACGGTTTTTGAGAAGGTTGCTCCTTTCGCAAGTCAGGTGGCACAGGCCACTTTCACCTTCATCACCTTCAATACGGCTCTTTATGCCGCCAACCGGGCCCAATTAAAACTCAATGAGAATCTGCGGCTCTATAGCGGCGAGATCCAAGCGGCCTACATGCGTTTGGAAGCCGGGCGAGTGATGCGAGATGTCACTCGAGCGCGTTCGGTCGAAGGAAACCTCGCAGGACTTTCCGATGCGCAAAATCGACTGGAGCGAGCTCAAGAAGAATTCACTCGACCACTGCAGCAAGTGGTATTGAATCTACAAACAAAGCTTACCGACGGCGTCGCAGCGATCTTGGAGCTGGTCGATTCGGTGGAAGGAATCACCGAGTGGATGGAAGATTTTTTCCGCAAGGAGAGCGAACAGATCTCGTCTCGCAACTTGATCGATGCCATCGAACGACGGCGACAACAACAACGCGACGAGATCCAGCAGCAAATGGCAGAAGCTAGGCGGCATTTCCAGGGTGGTCAACGTCCTACATTTTGAGAGCCGTATTCATTCATGGCGGGTACCGAAGTTTTTTACAACGGCGTGCTGATGCGCGACTGCGAAACGCAGGCCTTCGAGCAGAGCATCCAGTACGATTCGAGCGGTACGGATGTTTTGTTCTCACGGTTTCGTATTCGAGTCGTCTCGACCTTGGTGGGCTTGGTCGATCGCGATTTCAGTGGCGAACATGCTTCAACGATTGGACTCAAGGATGAAGATGTCGCGGTAACTACCGTCGAACGAATGCAAGAACTCCAGGCACGCTTGCAAGAAGTGCGGCAGGACTTTTGGTATGCACTCAGTGCCTCGATCGATGAAGGGGGACGAGTTCCTCTGAATGGTAAGTTCCAGATCCTTTTGGCCGCTACGGGTAAGTCCGAAGGGAGCCTCGAAAGTTATTCCGGCGATACGGCGATCTATCGCAAAGATGTCGTCGACTTGAACAACGGGCCAAAGCCTTTAGCGGTCCGGATCTCGCAGGTTTATAGCGGGCGTGCCTTGCGAGTGGAATTCGAAATCGAAGTCTGTCGCTGTTTATGTCCTGGCGATGATGCGAGTACCACACCTCCAGTAGCTGGTGCGCTGGGGAACACAGAAGTGCTCAACAATCGTTGGTATTTGAGTGAAAGTAAAGGGGAAGATTGGAAAACGACTCGGATCATCACAGGCCAATTGCGGATTCGGGACCAACGAAGCTGGGCTCAGGCGATGCGTTATCTTTGTATTCCACCACTGCTCGATGGCTACAAACGGCTCAGTCAGGAGTTTGTTTCCGATGCCACGGGACTAGTGCTCAATTACACAATTCGCGATCGCGAGGAACATGCGGCTCCACCGCCGTATTGCATCGACTGGAGCGGGGCGTTTGCGGTTACGAATTCACACGTCCAAGGTCATATGCAAGCCGATTGTAGCGTGCGGGTGGTGGGGAGACCTGGTGCTAACAAGCAAGTCCTCATTCATCAAGGCCTTGAAGTCGCCTACCAACGCCTGCAATGGCGCGGTGGGCCCACGAATAGCAACGGTGCGCAAGTCATTCCGCTCAACATCGCAATCATCGAAACGTTGAACGAGCCGATCGTCGAAATCCGGATCTCAGTGCAATTGACTGGATCCAATTTGGAGCTCTTGGCAGTCACGAGCGATACGATTGGCAAGCCCTTAGCGTTTCCAGGCTATTCCGAGACCGCCTGGCCGATTCCAACACCGTTCGACTCAAATTCCCCTGCCGGGATCTTTGCTTGTTATCTGCAAAGTCCCTGCGTGAAGTGGCACGGGATTGCCGGCGCAAGCGAATCGATCACCAACTTCGA
>JBILTA010000729.1:0-2886 GCA_044371785.1 Pirellulaceae bacterium
ATACGATATTGAAGCCGCGGCCTTCGTGGGAGAGCCACGTCATACGACCGTTGCAGCGACCTTCATCGCAGTCAGGTTCGATATTGCCGACGATGGTCCACCATTGAGAGGAAGTCATTGCAGCCGAGTTAGCATCCGAATTTACATAGGACTCGTGGATGCGAGAGAATATAGGTGTATTGTCGGGACCAGTGATGGTGGGGGCATCACCCAGCCAAGCAAATTGAGTACGGCCGAGGTACCGCGGCGCCTTCAATCGCCGTCCATCGACAACGCCTAAATTGTAAGCGTAACTTCCTCCGACCCAGCTGCGAAACAATGCCATTTCGGAATTGGTTGAGCTGCGTAGGCGTTCGTCACTTGGTAAGCTCAGTTGGCAGTCTGGACTGAAAGAAACCATGCTCGGACACCACAATTGTTTGGAGTCATCCAGTAGGTAGGCGTCATTTAATTGAACAGCATAGATTCCTGCAAAACTGCGGTAGCCATTTTTGGGGACTTCAGGAATCCGTCCATCGGCGGCGAGGCTGGCGTATTGCGTCAGCAATGATGCAAGCGAAGAGAGGTTGTAAGCACATTCCACTCGGCGAGCATGTGATCGACCATTGAGTAGAGCTGGAAAGAATAGGCCTGCGATTAGCAAGAAACTCGCGGACAGGGCGAGGGAATCCCAAAACCGAAAACCGCTTTTGGCATCTTCGAATTCAAATCCTCCGTTGGAGGATCGAATTCGGTCCACTTTTGTTTTGTTTTCTGATGACAAGGCTGCTGATTCAATGCTTCGTTCTGGAAATGGCTCCTGTGCAATGCGAGCCATTGTCAGTTCGGTCAGGCCTAGTGGGGGGGATGTGTCATCTTCGAAAATCTCATCAAGCGGAGTTAGGGCAGCTCTGATTTCTGCCAATCTCTCTCGCAAAATGGGGTTTACTTGCAGGGCAGCGGCGACCCGAGCATGCTCGGCGGGCTCAAGAGCGCCCAATGCAAAACCTACAAGATCCTCGTCTGATACTGACATTCGTTAACCAGGTCCACAACTAAAAATCAACGATGAATGAGCTTGGCCGGCGGCAAAGGTGATCACACTCTCACCGCAGCAACTTTTTGCCCGCTCCCATAAATCTAACGTAGCTTACTACCTAACGTAGCCTAAGGGAAGAAAGTTCGCGCCGTTTGTAAAACAGCGCGATTGCATTGCAAGTTACTTGCGGGTTTTGCGTTGCCAAACCTCTTGGAGTTTGCGAATAGCCATATGGAGTCGGCTGCGTACAGTTCCAATAGGAATGTCGAGCGTTTCAGCCGCTTCACTGTACTTCATACCCTGAAAATAGACCAAATGGATAACTTGCTTGGAGATATCATTTAGTTCTTCGAGCGCTTCACGTACTTCTTGCCGTGTTTCGCTTCGGGCACTTTCACCTTGAACATCGGCAGTAGTGTCTACCAATTGTTCTAGCATCGATGAAGGACGGCCGTTGCTTTGGGACGAATTTCCCGAATTGGACAGGTCTGCGTCCAAGCTTCGCAAACGTGAGCGTTTTTTTGCACGTTGAGCATCGATCGCTTTGTTGGTGGCGATCGTATATAGCCAAGGGCGGAAAGAACGGCCCGCTTCAAATTGCTCTGCTTTGCGGTAAACCGTGATGAATGTGGCTTGAAACACATCTTCGGCGAGTTGTTGATCCCCCAGATAACGTTTGAGGTAACCAAACACTTCGCGCTCGTAACGCTTCACCAACAAACCAAATAATTCACGGTCACCCGTTTCACGAAAGCGAGCGAAGAGCATCTCGTCGCTCAAGGAGCTTTCGATCGGATTGGAGGATGAAACGTCCTTGTGGATTTCAGTCAGCATGGCATGTCCCTGTCCAAAGTCTCGCTGCAACATTTTCTGTTGTGCACAATTTCTGCCGTGCACAAATCGATTGTGCACAAATTTCGGGGCACAAATTCGCGACACTACCTGTCGCAGAATGCGACAATTTGTATCACTTATTGCGACCCCATTCCGCCGCCTTTACTGCCAAGATCACCCCATTGTAGGGCAAACGGCTAGTAGAGGTCAAAACAATTCCTGACAAAGAAGAGCCGGAGTGGCCCACTCCTTTGACATCTGCCTCTTGTACCCGTTAGATTCCTTAGCGGTTTTCCGCAATTTGCTAACAAGCGTCAGTTTGGCAGTGATTGCGGTATAGAGCAATTCTGGTGCCAAACGGGGTTTGCGAATGGAAAAAAAGTACCATTGGGCTACTACAGGTGACGTAAATGCCTTTTTTGGCTTGGTTTTAGATAATTTGGCGGGGCTGATCCTCATCGTCAGCTTGCTTAGTACCATTTTTCAATTCCCGGTAGAATTTGCACTCCGACACTTGGTGCCAGGCACCGCCATCGGCGTTTTCGTCGGTGATTTTCTCTATTTTTTGCTAGCGTTTCAGTTGGCGGCCAAAACGGGTAAGCCGGTGACCGCCATGCCGCTGGGACTCGATACACCTAGCATTTTCGGAACCGCATTTTTTGTTTTGGGCCCTGCCTTCTTACATGCGAAGAATAATCTTGGGCTCGCGGAGACCGAAGCGGCTACCTACGCATGGCAAATCGGAATCTGTGCCCTGTTGGTCAGCGGTGTCTTCAAAGTTTTTTGCGCATTCGGTTCGAATTGGATTCATCGCTTGTTTCCCCGAGCCGGCTTGCTCGGGTCATTGGCTGCAATTGCGCTGGTGTTGATCAGTTTCTTGCCGCTTCTCGAAGTGATGCATTATCCAGTCGTCGGTTTGGCCTCGACCGCCATCATTCTCATCACTTTGATTGGCCGAGTGCCACTCCCGTTCAAGATTCCTGGCACTGTGGCCGCATTGCTGGTTGGAGGGATCATCTATTACTTCATGTTTG
>JBILTA010000158.1:0-9362 GCA_044371785.1 Pirellulaceae bacterium
GCCCGCCTGTCGAGCAAATGACATCAAAGGTTTGAACAATCAACGATCGGCTTTTTTCACTTCGATTTGCTAGTACAGCGAACTGTTCTTGTCTCGCTGCGTACTGTTTGGTAGTTAAACTTGTTGGTGTCCCAACTCGTTTGTTGCTAGCCAATCGTCGTTTGTCCGACCCGATAGTAACTCAGCCCCTTGCTGTCATTCTTGCCGCAAAGCTCTGTGAGAGGAGAGACATTCGCGGTTTCGATGTGTGCTGCAACCGCTCCCGACAAACCTGCTGGTCTCCGCCTGGGGGCGGATCAGGTTGCCGTCGGTCAGTCGCAACGGTGAGAAGGATACCGAGACTTTTTCACCCTTCAAGTCAAATCAATTAGTAGTGGTCCACTGTATTTGCTAGCGCAAAGAACTGTGCTAGCAAATAAAGGCAGGTGTCACCCAGGGGTGTGCGGAGCTCAGTGTGCGGCGAGCGAAAACGCGCGATCAAGGCACCTTAAGTTGTTTTCAGGTTTAAGTTTACGACAACTCGAACCAGGGCAGTGTGATTTTTGGGCTCACACCATGATCTTTCTGCGGCGCCACGGAATTGTTCAAAAAAACTGAAAATAATTCCAAGATTTCTTTAACGGTTTCGGTCACCCCAACCGGGTGAAGTCGCCCGGCATTCGCGGCTATTCATCGGACCGTGGGAAATTGTAGTCGATCCACAACCCTTTCATCCGGTTGCCAGATAGCGATATATGGGCACAATTGGGAAATCAACAACAGACGAATCGCTGCGAAATAAAGCACGAGCCGCTAGCTGTTGCAGCCGAAACTGAAAACGTGATTGTTGTTCCAAGCCAAGTAAACAAGGTAAGCGCTCGTGGCCCACATTCGACTCGGTACCCGCAAAAGTCCGTTGGCTCGTTGGCAAGCAGAATGGGTTGCCCAACAATTGCAACAACTAGGCCATGAAGTTGAAATGGTATGGATCACGACTCAAGGCGATGTCACCACGCAGCCTCTAGGCACAGTCGGTGGTCAAGGACTTTTTACCAAAGAAATTCAACGCGCTCTGCTCGACAGCCAAATCGATCTGGCGGTTCATAGCCTCAAAGATCTCCCAACTCAACCGATCGAAGGCCTAAGACTTGGTGCCGTTCCATTGCGTGAGGTTGTTGGCGATTGTTTGATCGCTCCACACGGTACAACACTCGAATCACTTCCACCCCGAGCCAAAATCGGCACCGGAAGCTTGCGTCGTGCAGCCCAACTAAGAGCTTGGCGCAGCGACCTCGAAATCCTAGATATTCGCGGCAATGTGGAAACACGTATCAAAAAACACGACGATGGCCAATACGATGCCATCGTGCTCGCCGAAGCGGGCCTTCACCGTCTCGGTTACCTAGACCGTGTCGCTCAAAAGTTACCACTGGAACGTGTCTTGCCAGCTGTCGGTCAGGGTGCCCTAGGCTTAGAGATTCGGGCCGATGACACAAACACGCTAGAAGCGTTACAGGGCCTCAATCACGTCGATTCACACGCTGCGGTGATCGCGGAGCGGAGTTTGCTTAACCATCTGCGCGGAGGCTGCCTTGCGCCCGTGGCTGCCTGGTGCCGCATCGAAAGCGGAGAACTGCGATTGCAGGCTCGTGTATTGGCCCTCGATGGTTCGACGATGGTCGCTATCGACAAGACGGGATCGCGCGACCAGGCAGCTCAATTGGGAATCGCCGGGGCGGAGGACTTGATTGGACAGGGGGCAGAAAGATTGATTGCAGCGGCGCGGGGGTGATGGGCTAAAGGGGAGGAATGGGAGTGAGAAGCGAGATGGATGACAAGCGAGAACGAGACTAGTGTTGGCGCATGGCCCGCGGGGGGATGATGTCGCGAGCGAGGCCGAGGCGTTTGAGCAACAAAATCTCATAGTAACAAATATCAAACTCCCACCAACGATGTTGCAAACTGGCGGAGGCAGGGTCCTCATGATGATTGTTGTGCCAGCCCTCACCAAACGTGAGCAATGCGACCAACCAATTGTTGCGACTCCCTTCTTCCGTCCCATAATTTCGATAGCCAAACAAATGCGTGAGCGAATTGACCGACCAGGTGATATGCCACACCAACACGACCCGTAAACAAATCCCCCAAGTCACATAACTCAAGCCCATTCGCACCCCTTCATTGACCAAGCCGCTCGACCACCAGCCAACCGCTAAGCCCACCATAAAGTAAAGCGCGAATTGTGCTGCGATAAAGAAAAACTGACGAAGCGGATTCTGTTCGAGACGCATGTAAAACGGATCTCGCAGCAAATCTTTGGCAAATTTCTCGAGACTCGCCACATTGTGTGTGTCTCGATTGACATAAACCAACCAACCGCAATGCGACCACCAAAAACTCACAAATGGACTGTGAGGATCGGATTGCTCGTCCGAATGTACATGGTGAATGCGATGAATGGCTACCCAGCGAGCAGGCGTATCTTGCATGCAACAAATGCCGATGGTCGCCAGGCAATGTTCGAACCACTTCGGCGTCTTAAAACTACGATGTGTCAAGAGACGGTGGTAACCAATAGTGATGCTCGCGCCAAAAACATGCACACCGACCAAGCAAAGCACTACTGCGGACCAACTAAAAAAGTAGGGGACGCAAACCAAAGCAGCCAAGGCATGAATCAAGAGGATCGTGATAAGATATCGATGATTCAAGCGATACGGCACAACCGGTTGCGGAACTTCCAAAGCCGCACGCGATCCATCCAATTTTGGCGATTCCACCACCACTAATCCTTTTTTCGCAGACTCGTTACCAGAGACTCTTTACCGGAGACTCGTTCCATCAAACTCTGGAACCGAGTACAACGACTCATTCAGCCCGCTGCACTTTAGCATGCACTCGCACACAACAGTGAATCGATCCCAAGCTCAAATCATGACAGATTGGAGATGTAAGCGATATAGCTGCATCGCTGTTTTGAGGAGGATATTTTTGGTTAGTTAGATAAGTCCGATGCAGGCTTTTGCGGAATTAGTATGCAGAAGGGATTCTGCGCAAGATCGGTATAGCACACCCCAAGCAATCGGGGCTAGAAGAACCGCCCCAACAGAAGTAAACTGGGTTCGTACAATGAATGCACGAAAGAGATGGAAAAAGTCAGCACCTTCTTTCAATTTGAGAGACACTATGAATTTACGTAATATCATTGCGATTGCTTCGCTTTCACTGGTTCTTGTCGGTTGCAACCGCGTTGATAATCCGGCTGCTTGGAGCCAAGCTCAGCTAGAGACCAAGCTAAAAGAGACGCTCAAATCGGAATTCCAAATGAGCCTGACCGAACTCACGTTGACCAAAAGCGATTCGGGCTACAGTGGCACAGCCAAAAATGCTTCAGGCGAAACGTACAAAGTAGCCATCAACAATGATGTGGCGAACAAAAAGGTTGCTTACAAATTGGACAGCGATCGCGGAGATCACATAGAGGGTGATTATACGGCTGCTCCGGTTGCCCCGTAGTTCGCACGATCACCAACCTCAAAAAAATACGTTCAACGAATCTTTTCGTTGAACGCATTTTCTTTCACGTTCCCATACAGGCCGAACAGAACGACTCAAAACTCAGATATCGAGCTGTTCTTTGGCATCGCCGAAGCCGTCTTGATGAATACCGACCTTATCAAGCATCGACAAATAGAGTCGACACATTTGCCGGTTGCTCTGGCCTGCGTAATCGAGAATTCGACCAGTTTGAATTTTGCCGCCACCTTTGCCCAGCATAATGACAGGCAACTGAGTGGCATCATGCGAGCCAGACATCATGCTCGAACAAAGCATGAGCATCGAGTTATCCAATAGGGTGCGATCTCCCTCTTGAATAGCCGCTAGTCGCTTGGCGATGTATCCCAATTGTTCGACGAAGAATTGATTCACTTTCAACCAATCTTCGGTATCGGAATGCGACAGCAGGTGGTGGATCATGTAATCAACATTTAAATGGGGGAAACGCAGCGATGAATGATCATTGTTAAGTTTCAACGTGGCCACGCGCGTTGTATCGGTTTGGAATCCAAGTACCAGGATATCGCACATCAACCGCATATGTTCGGCGATGTTCTGCGGTATACCGTCCGCTGGCCGCTCCATGTTCGGTTTATCAAGCGTGGGGCGCCAACCTTGCAGTTCCCCTTTCTCCCCTGCCCTTTCAATTCGGGTTTCAACTTCGCGAACCGAATCGAGATATTCATCGAGCTTGCGTTGATCGCGTGCGCTTACCTTGCGACGCAAATCGGTCGCATCGGCTAACACCGCATCCAGCACGCTTTTGTCGCCACGTTGTACATCGTCCTTAAAGAGACGATCGAACGCGAGTGCAGGATACAATTCCAGCGGAGTTGGCGTGGTGGGCGAGGACCAGGAAATGTGCGAGCTATAAAGCATCGAGTAGTTCTTATGAACTGAAGGGTTGGATTTTTCGCATCCTAACACCAAGCTTGGCACTTTGGTTTGATTCCCTTGATGTTGGGCAATCCATTGATCGACGCTGGTACCGGATCGGATTTCGCCGCCGGATGCCAGCGGTGCTCCGGAGAGCAGATTGCCTGTTTGCGACGAATGAATGTTTCCCTTGAGTGCTTCTTCGTTATACAAACCCTTGATGAAGAGCAACTGATCACGCATGTCAGCGATCGGATCGAGTACACGACCTAACTTCAGTTGCCCATCTTCTTGTTTGGCCCACCATTCACGACCATGAAAACCGTTGCCGGCGAACAACACCGCCACACGTACTGGCGGTTCATTGGAGGCGGCACTTCGAGTCGGTTCATTGCCCCAGGAGGAAAGCGATTCGAACCAAGGAAGCATCATAGTCACGCCAACACCACGCAACATCGTGCGGCGGGTAAACGGCTGGGCGAATCGTTGGTTCACGGGTGTATCCTAAAAAATAGTTGGATCGAAAATGAAAGCAAGTTGCAAGGCAAGTCTCTTGTTCGTCGTGCGTTGTCGGCGTCTGCCATCTCGCAGGTCGATACTGCAAAACACGGGAGACTCCGAATATATTTGGCATGCGGTATTGCAGCGGTATACTGCGAATTTGAGTGAATCCAATTGCGTCAAGCCTTCGCTGCGCCACGGCTACGGGTTAAACGATTTCCTCTCTCGCTACATGTCTCGGCCGCGAATTTCGCGGAATTGGCGACTCTTCAGTAGGGGCTCAAGGGCAGACGAGAAGCGGTAGTTGTTCTTTTCTAATGAACTCTTCATTTCATCGAGCAAGCCTCGATCGGACAATTGTACTCCCCGGCCCAAGGCAAATCCCAAAAGCTTCTTACAAAACTGTTTCACGAAATCATCGCGGCGTTGGTTGAGCAAATAGTCTCGTAAACCAACTACACCTTCGAATTCGACACCATCGATGGTCTTGATCTTAACATCAATGGGTTTTTCCAGTTCATCATTGCTGCGGAAGCGACCAATCGCATCGAACTTCTCCATCGCAAAGCCCAGTGGATCGATTCGTTTATGACATACAGCACATTTCTCATTGCTGCCGTGCAACTCAACCAGTTCACGCATCGTCAATCCACCACGCCCCGCAACATCATCCGGTAGTGGTGGCACCCCCTTAGGTGGCTTCGGTAACTTCTCACCCAATAAAACTTCGCTCACCCAATTGCCACGCAGAATCGGACTGGTGCGTGAAGCACCTGCCAACGAAGACAAAACAGTCCCCTGCCCCAGGATACCGCTGCGTTGTTGATCGGCTGGATATTTGACTTGTTGCCATTGGTCACCCGTGACGCCAGGTATCCCATAATGTTGTGCGAGGGCTCCATTGACGAACGTGTAATCCGCTCCCAAGATATCGAGCACTGAGCCATCGTTGCGGAATAGATGTGTAAAGAACTGCAATGTTTCCTGATGCATCGGTTCGCGCAAGTCGCGGAACGTGGGAAAGAACTGGTCGCTCTTTTCGTCGAACTCGCTAAAGTTCGCGATATGCAACCAATAGGTCGCAAACTCGCTTGCCAAACGTTCTCCTCGCGCATCTTGTAACATACGCTGGGCTTGTTGCAACAACACATCTTCATTTGCCAGTTCACCCTTGGCAGCCAAATTGAGCAAAGGCTGGTCGGGCATCGAGGACCACAAGAAATAGCTCAACCGACTGGCGAGTTCATTTTGGCTCACCGGTCCTGATGCTGCGCCTCCTGGCGGCACTTCGAGCCGATAGAGAAAGTCGGGAGCGACAAAAACTCGAGCCAACATCAAGCCAATCGCTTCTTCGTGCGGAATTTCTTCACTGCGCAACGTTTCATAAAACTTCCTTAGCTCCATCTGTTCATCCGGATGGAGCGATCTTCGATAAGCGCGTTCTCCCCAAGCAAGTACGGACTCGATATGTTTCGGTTGCGAGTCAATCAACTGCTGTTCGAACTGTTTCGCTCGATCCATGATCGGCTTGCGGAGAGGTTCGAAGACAGAGGGATCCGCATCTTGCGTGGCATATTCCATCAATTGAGCATACGCATCAACCAATTTCAGAGCGTCACGACTTACATAGTGCAATTGATCCCAAAGTCGATCGAGTTGAGCGGATTCGGCGTCACTCAACATGAGTCGTTGAAGATGATCATCTTCACGATAGAAGAGCGTCAGCGTGACGACTTCATCGACAGGGACGATCTTTAGGTAACAGAGAGCAGGTGGAAAAAGATTGCGGAACGCATCGAGATCATGAAGCATAGCTCCTCGCGCTTCACCATAGTCATCGACCAATATCGGATTGGATACCGTGGCAGGTTGCAGGCCATCGGTCCAAGTGCCACCGGCTGGTCCGGTCTTTGCGGTTCCTGCTTGCAAGGATTGCGGTGGAGGTACGTGACCGGGAACCACATAGGCTTGAACGCTCCCGACTCCAACGCCTTGTCGATCAATGCCAACATCGGCGACGAATTCATAGCCCGCAACGAGTTCACTTGGCAAGGAGAGAACGACTGATTCAGGAGCCTTGATGATCAAGTTATTGGTTAGAGATTTTCCATCTTCCGAACGCACGAACTGAATCGATTCGTTGATTTTCGCGTGCGTGGAGATTGAAACCAAGTTCGTTGCCGACGCATTTTCGGGCAAGGATGGAGCGTTGGCCAGGATTGGACTTAGCCATTGCGAATCAGCCGCCAATGGACCGCCGAGCAAGGCACCTTGCAACGACGTGAGTTGTTGTCGAAGCTGTGCATCTGGAGAATTTGGCTCTGAGGTAGGAGCGGTCTGCACAAGCTCTTTGATACGGGCCGCGAGATTTTTCTTTTGTTCAGGCTCTTGAGCATCAAGCCACTGTGACAGGAGCGAACCTACTGGAATCGTTGGCCCAACACCTTTGGCATTGCTGAGTGGTTCGGTGAAAAAATGCCATACATTAGCATTACCGAAGCGATCCGCATGTGGGTTACCGGCCATGATGTTGGGGGATACGTCCGCTCCAAGGTCCCAAGTGCGATTCGGGTCGTTGGCGTCTACAATAGTGAGATCGACCTTGGTCAAATCACATGAATGGTTGCCATCGCGAGGTCCAACCAAGAGAACCAGTGCGTCACCCGCTTGTACATCGATACCGGCAGGGGCATCAATCTTTACGGCTGTTCCGCCGTGGGAAATACCTTCGGCCAACGTTTGGCGTCGTTGTTGTCGTCGCAATTCTAGACGCCAAGTCACACCGTTACCGCATTCGGGATGAGCGTGAGTAACATCGCCGCTGATATTGGCCTTCAGCGCCGTGGGGCTCAACCAACCGACGGCAATCTCCAAAGTGGGTGAGGGATGAACGACCACTTTTTTGGGCCAGGCATTGCCAGGAATACGCACATGGTTTTCGGATGCGTTGGCCAGAACTATGGGTGTTTCATTAACACCATAGCCAGAAACAAATCCGTACCCTGAAACATTTTCAAGTTTGCCTGTGAGATGGTTTTCGATTTTGACAGGACCTGCCACGGATATGCCAAGATAATTGAGCCAAGCGGTTAAGAGTTCTGCATCTAACCCGCGCTGCTGAGCGATTTGGGAAGCTTCAACGGGCGAGGAGCTATCGAGCGTTCGAGCTGCTTGAACAGCGGCAACCGCTTCAAGGTACATTTCGATTTGAGTGAGGGCCGTTTCACGTCGATGGTTCAGAGCATTTGCAATCGCAGCCAATTGACTCAAAGGAAGTTCGCGACGGCCTGCTGCCACTAAACGCGTATTTTCCCACAACGCATAATCTTTGTCGCCATGATCGCCAGCGGTCGAAGTGAGCAAAGAGAATTCAATTTGGCCATTTGGATTTGCAGCAGGAAGCGGGTAGCGAAGGGTCGTTCGAGCTACGAAAGGGTCTGTCGATTCGAGCCAGCGCTTCGGCCCACCGACTTTACCGATATGCCCCACGGTCGTAAAGCGAAATAATGCACTTTGCCATTGTGTCACATATGCGACCAACTGATCGAGCTCAGCGTCTGTAACGACTTGTCCAGCTGCGGCGCGTTGCCAGCCCGCCCGCAGTGGATCGAGAAAAATATTCGGTTCCGTACTGTTTAAAGCGTCGCGAAGCGCAAGTAAGTACTTTGAACTCAATTCTTGTTTAGTAGCGAACTGAATCACGTTATCGTCGGCGGCTTCGAAGGCCTTGGCATTGTCGAGCAAAGTTCGCAAATAGAGCTTTAACGGTAAGCGGCCACCTTGATTGGTATCGAAGACGATGCCTTGTAGATTGACGGAGCCACCGTTGGTTTCGTTTGAGGTGTAACGACTGTAAAAACGACGAATGGCATCAAGTTTTTCGTTGGTCCAATCTGCCGAAGTTGTATTGGGAGAAAATTCGATGGTATCGGGGAGCAGGACAGCGTGACGAGCAACGTCTTTGGCGGCGTCCAGATATTTGGAAACCAGGGCAGGAGACATAACAAGGGCGTTACCCGTATTGGTAAAGCCTTCACCAGCGGCACCATCCACAGGGAATTCGCGAGCGGGATCAAGAGACGTGACGCCCGTAAGATCGCGAAGAGTGTATGTGTACTGCGAGTTGCTTAATCGACGCAGCACAACGGGCCCTGGATCGCCTGCGGTTTTCTTCGCTTCGAAGCTGAGAAATGCTTGGATCCAGGCAATCAATTGCTCTCGCTCAGTTGTCGTACATTGAGGTGAGTCCTGCGGAGGCATCTGTGCGGTCTCGATCACTTCGAGTGTCCGCTGCCAGATATCCGAGTGAGCGGCAAGGGCTGTGAGCGAATCTGCAGGAATCGATTGAAAATCAATTTCCGCTTCAGCAACATTTTCACCATGGCATTCGCTGCAATATTTTTGCAATATGGGCGTTGTCGACTTGCGGTAGTTTTGCAGAATGTCGT
>JBILTA010000730.1:0-2882 GCA_044371785.1 Pirellulaceae bacterium
TTTCATGTGGCTCATGGAAGAAGTGGGAGAACTGGCAACCGCACTCCGTCAAGGTTCGCAAGAGAACAAAGAAGAAGAGTTTGCCGATGTTATCGCTTGGCTTTCCACGATCGCCAACGTAGCCGGTGTCAACTTGAGCTATGCGATTCAACAAAAATATGGGAGCGGTTGCCCAGGCTGCCATCGTTGGATTTGTGCTTGCCCCATCACGGAAAAACCCTAACTACACTGAACACGGAAGTTGAATATGAACCATCACGGAAACGCTTCAAATGACAGCGAAGCCGCGCCTTGCACCCTACGAGCTGAGGTCGTGATCCCAGCCCGACTTGCCTCAACACGTTTGCCCGAAAAAATGCTGTTGGCAGAAACAGGTAAACCACTGATTCAACACACCTACGAATCTGCGGTGAAAGCCAAGAAACCTATCGGCGTAACTGTCGCCGTCGATCATCCGAGCATCTTTAATGCGGTCACCAACTTTGGCGGCAAAGTAATGATGACGGATCCTAATGCGCCAAGCGGAACCGATCGAGTTGCTGAAGTTGCGCGAGCTCGCGCTGATATCGATGCGATCATCAACGTGCAAGGTGATGAACCGGAAATGGATCCCGCCGCCATCGATCTCTGTATCGAGCTGCTTGAAAAAAATCCGCATGCGGCGATTGCCACATTGGCGACTCCGATTCGAACCCGCACCAATCTGGAAGATCCTGCCTGCGTCAAAGTGATCCTCGATCATCATGGCAAGGCCATCTATTTCAGCCGCAGCGTGATTCCGCATCCTCGCAACTGGGAGGAGGATTTTCTCAACCGAAACCCGCCTCTCTATTTGCAGCATCTAGGAATTTACGGCTATCGCCGCGATTTTTTGCTCGGAGTGGGAAAGGTGCCACGCAGCCCCCTGGAAGAGACAGAAAAGCTTGAACAGTTGCGATTTTTACAGGCTGGCTACTCCATTGTGGTGGGGGTCGTAGAGCACGCACCTCGTGGTATTGATACTCGCAATGACTACGATGCCTTTGTCAGACGCCTACGGGGCTGGTAAGATCCTTATCAGGGCAAAAAAGTGGGCAAACTAAGAACACCTGTCCACCACCCACTAGCAGATCAACTTCAGGAGCGATGGGCAAAGGGATGACAAAACACATTTTTGTTACCGGTGGCGTGGTTAGTTCGATCGGTAAAGGGCTCACCAGCGCCTCCATCGGTATGCTGCTAGAAGCCCGCGGCCTACGCGTCCGCATGCAAAAACTCGATCCCTATATCAACGTCGATCCTGGTACCATGAGCCCCTATCAGCACGGCGAAGTGTACGTCCTCGACGATGGCTCTGAAACCGATCTCGATTTAGGACACTACGAACGCTTCACCAGTGGCCCGTTGACCCGTGACTCCAACTACACAACCGGTCAAATCTACTTGTCGGTCATAGAGAAAGAGCGACGTGGTCAATTCCTCGGCAAGACCGTTCAAGTTATCCCGCACATCACCAACGAAATCAAAAGTGTTATCTACAAACTCGCCGGCCCAGACACCGATGTGGTCATCACCGAAATCGGTGGCACCATCGGCGACATCGAGAGCTTGCCATTCCTAGAAGCGATTCGACAAGTTCCTATCGATGTGGGTAAAGAGAATTGTCTTTTCATTCATCTCACCTTGGTACCGTATCTCAAAGCGGCCGCTGAGCTGAAGACCAAACCGACGCAACATTCCGTCGGACAGCTGCGACAAATCGGCATTCAACCCGATATCCTCGTCTGCCGTTGCGAACAAAGCATCTCTCGCGAAGAACGCGAAAAGATTGC
The DNA here is from genome assembly GCA_044371785.1 of Pirellulaceae bacterium. Lineage (GTDB taxonomy): Bacteria > Planctomycetota > Planctomycetia > Pirellulales > Pirellulaceae > JAFLCP01. The sequence continues at coordinate 1,812 of JBILTA010000730.1, forward strand.
ACTCTTCTGCAATGTGCCGATCCAAGCGGTCATTGAAGAGAAAGACAAAGACTTCTCCATCTATGAAGTTCCGCTCAGCTTGGTGGAGAACGGTTTGGATGATTTGATCTGTCGGCGTTTGAGTCTATCGACTCGACAACCCGACATGACCCCTTGGAATGATATTCTGCATCGCCTCCGTTATCCCAAACACGAAATCAGCATCGCCGTAGTTGGCAAATATGCCGAACATAAAGATGCCTATAAGTCGATTTATGAATCGCTTGATCATGCAGGCTTACATCATCATGCCCATGTGCGAGTTTCGCGTATACAAAGCATTGATGTTGAAAACGAAGGAGCCGAGCGTTTACTCAGTGGCTACGACGGCATCTTGATTCCAGGTGGTTTCGGTGAACGCGGCATCGAAGGTAAAGTGCAATCGATTCGCTTTGCACGGGAACGCCAGATTCCCTTCTTTGGAATATGCTTAGGTATGCAATGTGCGGCAATCGAATTCGCTCGCAATGTGGTTGGTTTGCAAGGGGCTCATTCCTCAGAATTCGACAAAGACTCACAACATCCTGTGATCTGTTTATTAAATGAACAACGAGAAATCACGCAAATGGGTGGCACAATGCGCTTGGGTGCCCAGAAGGCCAATTTGCTCCCTGGCTCATTAGCCCATCAAGCTTATTTGAGCGAGTCGATTCGCGAACGCCATCGCCATCGATATGAATTCAACAACGTGTATCGAAGCCAATTCGAAGCTCATGGCATGCGATTCAGTGGCACATCGCCCGATGGTGGTCTGGTTGAGATTTTGGAACTGACCAATCATCCATGGTTCTTGGCAGTCCAGTTTCATCCAGAATTTAAGTCAAAGCCAACGGGTGCTCATCCATTGTTCTCAGCCTTTATTGGAGCGGCCATTAATCGCCATGCACGTCGCAAAGGTCGCGCCACCGATACCATTGAAGTTATATAGTCACTAAGGAAATTTTCTTCGACGGGGAAGTTTGGACATATGTCAGACAAAGTCGATCATTCAGAACTACCTCCACCTCCACCCGCAAACTTTGAAATGCTGGT